>CAZZXJ010000711.1:0-3488 GCA_964657905.1 uncultured Stigonema sp. | reverse complement strand
TATCATGTCCGGTCAATCGCCCATAAGAAAACTTGTTTGTAGTAAGGACTTCAGTCCTTGCTTTTTAGTGCCAGAGGACTGAAGTCCTCACTACAAACTTACTTTCGGTTATTTAACCGGACGTGATATCAGGAGTCAGAATGGTTCGTGAACAACTGATGAATTAATAACTGCTTTTGATGAACAAATCATCAAAAGCAGTTATTATCGATATTCAAACCTCATTCCCTTGTGGATGAGCTTCTCCTGACTCCTGACTCCTTTGATTAATTCAAGAACACTGCACCATTTTGTTCAATCCTCAAAGCACTTCTATCCATTCCCTGGTCGGTTGTTTCTTTGAGGGTAAGTTGCAACTTTCCTTGTTGAGAGGAGCCTTGTGGTCTTACCATCAGCAGTCCATTATCTTTACGGTGGAATGTTACCGTCGCAGGTATATGTAAACCTTGTAGCATCACACTTGACTTACCTTGTAGCGTTCGGGGTGCAGTATCGCCAACTGCTTGGTAGGAAATCGGTGCGTTTGTTTCATTGACCAGCCTAACACTCACCCTGCCATCTATGGGCATTACCATGGCAACGGCGGCTTGTTGTTGTTGGGGCGATGGGGTTTGGATGACAGAACTTTGTGTTTGTTGACTGCTCGAGTAGTTTTCACCTGAGTCCATGGTTGACGACTGGCTGGAGTTGTAAATCTGCGATGAACTTCCATTAGGCGCTTCACCGCCTACACCCTGTTGTGTCTGGGATGGTGGGGTTACAGGGACAGTATCACTAGAACTAACTCCTTGCGGGTTCATGCGTCGTGTGTAAGCATTAGCCGGACATCCTTTAGGAACCAAAACCTGACTATTATGTGGTTCTTGGTAGAAAATACTTGGACAGGGGTTGGTTTTGCCGTTAGGTTGTTGTTGTGCTACTGCTGCTAGAGGAATTGCTGTAAGTAATCCTCCGCAAATAGCGCCTAATATTCTAGCATACTTAGGGAAATTTTGATAGTTTTTGTTCATGTTTTTTTGCCTCTTGTTTAAAATATCAAAAATTTTTCGCCAAAAAGCTTTTACATACATCGGTAGCCGAAGTGAAGACAGAACCGACTGTTGTAACTATTATTATTGCTTTATCTACAGCGTGCCATTGACTGAAAACCACGTCTACTCTAAGCTAGGGTATGCCCACCCTACACTAGGGTGAATTACAATAAATTTTTAGAATTAACAATTACAACATAACAATTACTAATACTTGCTGCCTCTGACTATAGAAGTGAAAATAAATACAGTTTAAATAGGCTTTTCCAACTAAAGTAGGAGGCAAATTCATCATTAGTTATAGTTGAATATCGTTCAGTTAAGGTGATTGCTGGTAATTTTTGGGGCACGGCAGTGCCTTGCCCCAACTAACTTTAAGGTTTATTAAGCTTCTTCCCAAAGTTGGCGAACATGATCAGGCAACCAGCTAGCAATTTCCTGAATTCTTTCCGGCGATAATTCATCTTTTGTCGCAGAGAATACAGCCTTAACCGCCTGTTCGCGGTCTACATTTGGCTGCAATCCACCTTCATTAGCCACTCGAAATAAAAAGCGGTCAGAATCAATCTTAAAAATACCAGGACCTTGAAAAGGTGGACGAAGCCGACTGAGGAATCCTACAATCGGATTTGTATCGTGCCACAAGTCTGCAATTTCCATTTGCAGGGCTTTATCGTCTGTAGGTAATGCCTCTTTGTGCAATTCCGACTCAACTTTGTCAGCAGCTTCCGTAGTCATCAAATCGCGCATCACTCGGAACACGACTTCGGTTACGTCTCTGGCGTCAAAGATATCCCCCAATCCGCCCTTGACCAATACCTTTTCCAAAAAGGGCTGATCTTTTGTGGCGATCGCCTCTGATGATCCTGACTCTGAAGATTTCGGAGGATTGGTTTCAAACTTGTGCAGCGTTTTAAGCCCTTGATTGGTCAGGGATGTCTTATTGATTTGACCGTTGTCTGTAAACTCAGCATCAATATACTGATTTTGATTTAGGTAGTCTAAATGACCCAATACTTCGGCTTCCGTTAATTCGTGACCTGCTAATTTGATTGCTGAGAAATCAACTGTGTGCAGTCCCTGCCCAGTTTCGTCAATTTTTTTTAGTAAACTGTAGACTACGTCTTTTCTTATGGGAATTGGCATCTAACCCTCCAGAAATGGTTTTTATAAATGCTTTATAGCCGAATCAATTTTCGCCAGCATTAAACTAGCAGTCTGTATAACTACCAAGAAAAATTTCATCTCTTAGTAATATCAAACTTCTAAAGGCTTAATTCAGGGCGGAATTTTTCAGGCAATGTTACTAAATTAGAAGGTAAAGTTACCTAATTTCATCTACCACAAGCAACAATTTTTGAGTACAGAATTAAGACTCAAGAGTGATTGGTAAAGTGACAGTGACAGTGGTACTGATGCCTTGTGTGCTTTCAACTTGAATTTGACCTTGGTGGTTTTCGACAATAGCTAGGGCGATCGCTAGCCCCAATCCCGAACCAGTAGCACTTTCTGTAGCCGTTTTTCCGAGTGTATGGGTACGCGCCGGATCTACACGATAAAAGCGATCAAATAAGCGGGGTATTGCTTCTGCTGGAATACCGATGCCAGTATCACTCACCTTAATTTGCAATTGGGCAGTACTGTAACGCAATCCAGAAACGCGATTTATTGCCTCTATTCGTGCCAATTCCACATTCACCCGTCCTCCTGTTGGGGTGTACTGTAAGGCGTTACTAATTAAATTTGTGAACAGCCGCACCAGTTGCTCCCAGTTAGCAACAAGCGTAAACCAATTGTCAAGCAATTCAAGGTAAATTTCCGAAGCAGGAGGATCAATCAAGTTTAGAGAAAGGGTGATATCCTTGGACGCAGCTAACATTTGCTGTTCTTCCACCACTTCCATGAGTAAAGCGTCAACATGACTTGGGGAAAAGTTATTTTTGCTAATACCACTATCCTGCCGTGCTAGAAACAGTAAATCATTGACTAATTTCCCTAGACGCTGCGTTAACCTTTCCACCACCTTTAATTGTTGCCGATAGTGTAAAGGAGTAGTATCTTCTGATCTCCACTCCAAGTCAGCAAGAGCAACTTGCACATTGGTCTGAATCAAGGTAATCGGACTTCTCAGTTCGTGAGAAGCATCAGCGGTAAATTGTTTGAGACGTTGATAGGACTCATGCACTGGTTCCATTGCTTTACCTGAAAGAAACCAACCGCTTGCTGCCACCGAAAGCACCATTAACCCAGTACCCAATGCTAAATCAAACATCAACTGGCGACTAGGTTTTGTCACTTCAAACCAGGGATGACTAACACGCAGATATCCCAGTACCTGCCGACCAATTTGTACCCTTTCTGTAACTTGTCGTAACAACAGTGGGGCACGGGGGAGACTCCTAACTCCTGACTCCTGAACGCCAGTTTGCTCAACGGAGGGAACCTCCGCACGCAACT
>CAZZXJ010000710.1:1764-3492 GCA_964657905.1 uncultured Stigonema sp. | reverse complement strand
TGGATGGGGTTTCCCCCTTGCTCACGAACCCCTGCAAAGGTGCCTCTTTCTGACGTGGTGAAGTTAGTGCAAGATTTAGCTATTCCGCCGTAAGCCTCCCACTGTATTCGGTACTCCGAATCAGTGGCTGTTGGGAGGCGGGCAATGACGATGGCATCCCCGACCAATATCAACCGTAAGGTTGATCAGGCGACTGGGATACCAGAAGCCCACACTCTGTCGAAGACGAGTGTGCGGTAGTTCACAGAAACTTCCACTTTTCTAATAACTATTTTCATCATCGGGTTCTTCTTGGGCAGAGTTGCGGCGCGGCTTATCGTTAGACATGGCTTTGAGTTTGGATGTGAAGGAGTCTGAACGATCGCCACTTTGTGGAGTGAATTGCCCAATTGGAGGATGATTGGTGGCTGGGGGGAGGAGTTTTGCCTCTTGATTGGGGATTGGGGATTGAGAAGACGCAGGCAGTTGGAGACGCTGTGACGCAGTTTGGAGAGATGCCCAGATGCTGGGTTCTTGAGACACGGAGGGTTGTTTTGATACATTAAGAGCGTCCCCTTCACGCCTCGCCACTTTATAGTCACCCCGACTTTCCCTTGTCAGCGTTTCCTCACCTTTCAATACCTTTTTTTGCCCATTCACCGAAGTCGTGGGTTTGTCAGGAGGAGGGTTTGCTGGTGGTAATAATGCGGATCTCAGTTGTTGCTCATGGGTGTTTTTCTTGACAGGAGGTAGGGTTGGCGCTGGTTGTAAGGTTAAGCTTTCTGGATATTTGCTGCAAATCAGGCGTTCAAATTCTATATTGAAATGAAAAACAGCCTGCCCTCGTCGCCGCCAAAAAGCCAAGATTTGCTGCACCGAAATCGCTTTGTAGCGACCTTGATACAGTGCTTCAATGACTGCTAAATGTAGCCAACCAACTGAGTATTGCTTTTGCCAAATGTCAACCAGATCACTAGCGCTATAGCCACTGAGGTCGAAGCTATAGTGAATTAATAAAGCTCTTGCCAAGTCGGCAGAGGTGTTTGGAACTTGTGTGAACATTGGGCTTTCGGCTTCAGGCAATAAGCATAGATTCTGCTTCCATCCCATATAGCCTACCGTGCTTTTAGCTACAGTTTGTTTTTTTCAGTATTTTTCAATCTACACGATCAGTTGTAAAAGGGGAAACAACATAGGGGGAATTAATTGCTTGTGTTCTCCCTGTTGCGACTAAGGCCTGATAAACCATTGCCGCTACTTCCCCTCGTGTTGCTTCTCGGTAAGGCTGAATCTGCTTGGAATCTGGATAATTAACAACAATTTTTTGTTGTGTAGCAGTTGCGACTGCTGTGCGGGCAGATTCAGGGATGGTATTACGGTCACTGTAGGCGAGTAAGGCATGGGGATGAGCAGCAGGCAGGGCAAGTCCATTAACTAGGGAGACGAGTACCTGTAGCCTGAGTACATTTTGATCCGGGCGGAAGGTACTCCTGTTCTTTGCGCCGACAAAACCGCTCCGCGCAGCAATTTGGATGGCACTATAAGCCCAATAATCCTTTGTTACGTCGATAAAATCAAATGCTAAGCGTTTGGGAACCGGCTTAAAGGCATCTGCCACTAAAGCAGCGTATTCAGCGCGAGTCATTAGTTTATCTGGCTTGTAGCTCCCATCGGCAAAACCGCGAGTTAAATTCATGCTCACTAATGCTCTGATAAATGGTTCTGCCCAATGTCCCCTGAGGTCGCTGA
>CAZZXJ010000710.1:0-1664 GCA_964657905.1 uncultured Stigonema sp. | reverse complement strand
GACATCAGGATTGACAATGTAGGGACAGACAATGGCTTTTTCTTTGCCGCTTGCCACCAATGCCTGATAAATTAATGCCGCTACCTCGGCGCGAGTTATATCCCTAAGTGGTTCTAATTGTTCGGTTATTGGGTAGTTCACAACCAACAGTTTTTGGGTAGCAATTGCTACAGCATTGATGGCGTATCGGGGAATTTGATCGCGATCGCGGTACACACTTAAAACATTTGGATTGCCTCCTCTGAGTTTTAATCCATTCACCATAGAGACAATTGCTTGAACCTTTGTTAGGTTTTCCGCCCCTCGAAACGTCCGATCCGGAAATCCTTTAAGAAAGTTCATACTAGCAGCACAGTCAATTGCTGATGCTGCCCAAAAGTCTGGTTTAACATCTGTAAATTTGTGTATTTGATTGCCAGCAGGTAACTGAAAAACTTTGGCAACGACAGCAGCATATTGAGCGCGAGTCATCGAGGCGAGTGGAGCAAACGTGCCATCGCCCAAGCCGACGATCAACCCTTGACTCACTAATGTGTCCACAAAAGGCGTCGCCCAATGCCCAGCCATATCAGAAAAACTAGAGGATATCAGGCTTGGTGTGTCTTCTACAGCGATAAATTCTACCAAACCCTTTACGTGGGTACTAATCAAGTAGTTACCTGCGGAAACTACTTGATTTGAAGTAAGATTTTGCACATCAAACTGTTGATTATCGCGAAAAATGTTACCAGCGCTTTCTTGAGTGCTGCCAAAGTCAGGGACAGCGTTACCGTTAATCAATAGACCGCCTTGCGTATTTTTTTCGATGAGATTATTACGCAATACAGGTCGCGCGTCTCGTGACAGAGCGATCGCTGTGCGGTTTTCTGATAGATTGTTGTTTGCTACCATTGGCGCGGCAAAGTCACTAATTGCTATACCCAAAGCATTTTTTTGCAAAACATTCCGTAGCACTTCCCCTTTGCTATGACGTGCCATGACTAACCCCCCGGCAGCATTTTGTACAAACGCATTGTTCAAAATTGCTGGTTTGGCAGTACCTGTGACAAACACACCTTCCCGACCACAGTTGAGAAAAGTGTTGTTAGCCAAAGTTGGTACACTTGATTCAATCCAGACACCAGTACCTTTTGCCGTTGCATTGGTGACTGTTACACCCATGAGTTGGGCATCACCTAGTAATAGGAATGTAATATTTTGTACCCCAAAGCCTGGGCTTTGATACTCCCCACTACCCGAAATCACCATACCTTGACCGAGGGTTGCTTGATTACCCAGCACAATCACCCTGGCTGGAATGACTAACGGAAATACCTCACCGCTAGCAGTGCTATAAGTTCCAGGTGCTAGCTGAATAATTTTGGCTGTGGTGGTTCCTCTTAAGGCACGGGTGAGAGTTTTATAAGGGTTCAACCGCGATCCAGTATTAGCATCATTTCCCACCACAGGATTGACATAGAGTGTCGCAACTAGGGTAGAGTTTACCATTTGTTGTTAATAAGCAAATGTTTAAATTATGACAATCATAATTATTAACTCTACTTGTAACTGTCCTTGAAATTAGGACTCAACGTCGAGTTATAACCCACGTCCACTAGGGAGGGGCTTGTAGGTTAAGGATACTTGACCCGATGTGCCATAGCGACCAACTTAAAAGAAGCATC
>CAZZXJ010000709.1:0-3499 GCA_964657905.1 uncultured Stigonema sp. | reverse complement strand
ATTCGCTAGGGCTGGTATTAATTTAGACTTTACAAACATCCTCTTAAGTCCCACAGCTTCGTTTTCTCCACTTACAGACTCGCCAAAATTTCCAGTTTCTCCTGCCAATCCTCGTCAGATCGCAGAGTTAGAACATAATAACCAGTGTTATACTTGAGATTGTCCCGCTCAATCTGGTCTTGCTTGCGCTTCTGTGGATAATCATGGACTGAACCATCACAGAAAATAGCGTATCTTTCTTCTCTATAAATAAAATCTGGCTTGGAATTAGCCTCTGGAATGAATTCCTGTGCAGTATCTGGTAGTTTATATCCTCGTTGATAAATCTCCTGTAATACCACTTGTTCAAACTCTGAATTTGGGTCTGTTTGTTCCAGTAAATTTTGATACTGCTCATCACGGGGCATTCCCTCTCTCTGAACGGTACTTTTTCCTAGTTCGTCAAGCAAGGGTTTGATCAGATGGCGATTGATTAAGGCATGGTCGAATTGATTGCGGTAAGAAAGTAAGCATTCATAGCAAGCTTGGACGCAACTGTCTTTAGGTTCTTGGAAATGGCAAATGTCCAAAGCCGCAGCGGCAATTTTCCCAAAAGCATCACTACTTTCTAAAAGTTGGGAAAGGACTCCCGCCCCACCTTCTGCTGCTTCCCAGAACAGCAAATATTTGCCATCTCCTAATCTTTCGGAGTCGAGTTCATCGGCTTCTAATTTGTATACTGCTTGAATTGCTGTTTCGAGAGTGTATTGTAAGGTGGCAATAAAAGCTTCTCTATTTTCAATAGGAACACTTAGGGGTTCCACAACCAAGATGTTGCAAGTATCATCCACCATTAAGTTGACTTCAGAGTGCAAGTTTTCAGCAACGAGATCTTTTTTAGAATCACCCCAAATACCAGTTTTGGCATCCAGTTTAAACCCTCGTTCTTCTGTGTTCTTCTTCAATCCACGATTTATCCGCCAGATCGTAGCTGTTGCACCATAGGTTAATTTGAACAGTGGCGTACCATCTGCTGCTTGAACGGTAGCTGATTCCCGCTTTTGGGATGCGTAGCGGAAGTGGGTGGTGATGTTGTAGCCGTACTTGAGACGTTCTTCTTCATCACAGGTGATGCGTTCTCGACGGCGTGTAAAGGCTGTTTCCATGGGCAACACGCGGGTAAGTTTGGCGACATTGTTACGGCTATCTGGTTTGATTTTTGTACCACAATTTTCGCATGTGTCGCGAAAATCACCTTCGTGAAAATAACCGCAGTTAAAGCAAGCACTCACCCGTTTATACTCGTTTTCAATGCCGCTTACGGGGACTTTGGTTTTTGCCACCATAAATTTACTACCTTCATAGTAAACAATATTACTTGGGGCAAATTCCCGTAACGCCACACTGCGGGGACGGGAGATAAATTCACCGCCTTCTCCGGCGGGAATATATGCCCGGACTGGTAAGCGGGGGAAGTTAAATCCAGGTAAAAATCCTTCGGCGGCAAAGTAACGGTAGGGATAAAATTCAAACTCAGTATGATTCTTCCCTTGCGTATGTCCTACCAGCAGGTTAATTTGACGTTGTGCTTCTCGCGCTTGGTTTTCCGCGTTTTTACGGTCTTCTTGGGTCACATCACCTCTGGCGGAACGGTCAATGATGCGGCGGGCGGCTTCTAATTGGGTCACGGCATCACTGTAGAGTTTGCGCCAGCGATCGCATGCTTGTATGTCGAAAACATTAAGTGCATTTTCGAGGGTCTGTTGTAACCAATTTACAGAATACCAAGCAGCTTTTTGCAGGTCGTTTTGGCAGAAAATATCAGAGAGGATAGACTGGGTAGCGTGGAGACATACGGCTAGTTTGGCTGGACTGAGAGTAAGTGAGGCACGGATATCCTGTTTGAGGGGATAACCTTCCAGTTCCAAATCTAGTATTTTATTCATGGAATCGTCCAGGTAAACCCCAGTGTGCGCTAGCCAAATCGAATACACATGAGATTTGATTAAATCCTGGTTGGCGAGTTCCAGTTTGGGTGGGGCGACTACCCCAGCGACCATTTGATTTTGGCGTTTGAAGAAGTATTGGTCATGACCGCTACCGATGGAGGCGTAAGTAAATACCAAGGCTTCCTGTCCACCTCTACCAGCGCGTCCGCTACGTTGGGCGTAGTTAGCAGGACTAGGAGGAACGTTTCGCAGGTGGACGACACTGAGGTCGGAAATGTCTATCCCCAATTCCATTGTTGGGGAACAAAATAGGGCGGCTAATGCACCTTGGCGGAATTTTTCTTCTCTTTCTTGGCGGTCTTTGTTACTGACCTGTCCCGTATGTTCCCGCCCTTCCATTGTTTGAATTTGTAGGGCGTTGGTTTGGTAAAATTTTTGGAAAAAGCTGTTAACAGAAAGACTGGCTTGACGATCGCCCTGCAAGCGGCGCGATGTTAATGGGTCAAGGGGAATTTCGCCCAAATGAGTCGCTTTCCAGAGTAGGGAGTCGATGCGTAGCTGGACTTCAGAGTTTTGTCGCAATAAATACCCGGCATCACAGAGGGCATTTATAAAGGTAGTGATTAAGCTGTTGAATTCTGCATCAGTTAGGGCTTGGCTGCGGAGTGACCAAGTGTTTGCACTCCGCAAGAATTTTCCTATCTTACTTCTAAGAGTTAGCTTAACTTGATTGCGATCGCCACCCCCACTGTTAAGAGTTGCCCAGGTAGCTTGATGTAACTGTTCGTTTTCATCAAATACCCAAGGTTCTTTAATTGCTTGAATGACTTCGCTTTTCAGTGAGTCTTTCTGGTCTGGTTGCAAAAGTTTGGCATCAGTTGCCAATTCCCGGCGCAGGTGGTTGAGGAATGCTTGGGCAACAATGAAACGTTCTTCGGGAGTCGCTTGCAGTAGAATCGGATGGCAGTGTTTTTGCCAAAGGGCGTTGTTACCACATTCTGCTTTTAAACCATCATATTCAATCACCAACAACCCACACTGTTCGAGGTTAGGTTGGACAATTCGCCATCCCCGCCGCAAGTCTTCGTAAAGACGATATTCGATGAGTTTGCGAAACACTTCTTCATTTCGCTGTTTTCCCCTACCAAACTCAGCTGGTTGTTTGGCGTAGTCGTTTTGAGATAATCTCATGTTGTGGACAACAATACTTGCTAACTCGCTGTGGGTGAGTTGTCCTTTGTCTTGGAGTGCGCCTAAAAGTGCTGCGCGTAAGAAACTGGTTTGCACAAAGTCGTTGAAATGTCCCGCCTGTAATGATGCATCTTGACGGTTATCGGTAAAGCTGAGGATTTTTGCCGCGTTGGCTTGATCTCCTGTGAAAACTTGCTTGAGACGACTGACGGTAGAAAGAGAAAGTAGGGTTGTTGCAGTACTGCGTCCTTCACTGCTAAGACGAGAAAGCTTGGCAAACTCGTTTTTGCGTCCGTCATGCACTACACCGCAGTTGAGACAAGTAAGAAAAGGTTTGGGAATAAACCAACACGTCGTAGGGGCGGGGTCTCCCCGCCCTT
>CAZZXJ010000708.1:0-3501 GCA_964657905.1 uncultured Stigonema sp. | reverse complement strand
ACCAATTCTGTATGAAGATGCACATTATTAGGACCCCCCTGTAGTCCCCCCTTGGGAAGGGGGGAGGGCGTTAGCCGGGGGGTAAATGTATGCGGCTTCACAAAGAAACGGTATAAAAATTGTTAATTTTAAGATGAAGTACTATGCCTACTGAACAGTTAACGAGAGAGAGTGAGAATTTAGATTTAAAACAGCTACTGAGAACCCTAGTGGCTGTCAAAAAAGGTGATTTTTCTGCGCGTATGCCAATAGACCAAACTGGCATGGCAGGAAAAATTGCCGATACGCTGAACGATATTATTGAACAAAACGAGCGGATGGCAGCAGAGCTACAACGGATTAGTAATGTTGTCGGTAAAGAAGGTAAAATTACTGAACGCGCTTCTGTAGGAAATGTTCGCGGTTCATGGGTAGCTTGCGTTGATTCTGTCAATACACTAATTACAGATTTAGTCCAACCGACATCTGAAACATCTCGTGTGATCCGGGCTGTGGCAAATGGCGACCTATCCCAAACTATCGCACCAAAAATAGACGGTAGACCCCTCAAAGGAGAGTTTCTCCAAACTGCCGAAATGGTGAACACCATGGTGGGTCAGCTGAACTCATTTGCCAGTGAAGTCACACGAGTTGCCCGTGAAGTGGGTACCGAAGGGAAGTTGGGTGTACAAGCTCAAGTACCAGGTGTAGCTGGTACTTGGAAGGACTTGACCGACAGCGTGAACTTGATGGCGGGTAACTTGACAGCACAAGTCCGCAACATTGCGGAAGTTACCACCGCAGTAGCCAACGGCGACCTCTCTAAAAAGATTACTGTTGATGTCAAAGGCGAAATTCTGGAGTTAAAAAACACCATCAACACCATGGTGGATCAGCTGAACTCGTTCGCCAGTGAAGTCACACGAGTTGCCCGGGAGGTGGGAACGGAAGGTAAGCTAGGCGTACAAGCCTATGTCCGGGGTGTGGGTGGTACTTGGAAAGATTTGACCGACAACGTTAACTTGATGGCAGGGAACCTAACAGCACAGGTACGGAACATTGCCGAAGTGACGAAAGCGGTGGCAAACGGTGACCTCTCGAAGAAAATCACTGTTGATGTTAAAGGCGAAATTCTGGAGTTGAAAAACACCATCAACACCATGGTGGATCAGCTAAGTTCCTTTGCATCAGAAGTAACGCGGGTCGCCCGGGAGGTGGGAACTGAAGGTAAGCTAGGTGGTCAAGCGTTGGTTAAAGGCGTAGCTGGCACTTGGAAAGATTTAACCGACAATGTGAACTCAATGGCAGGTAACTTGACGGCACAAGTGCGAGGCATTGCTAAGGTGGTGACGGCAGTTGCTAATGGTGATTTGAAGCGGAAACTGATGCTGGATGCCAAGGGAGAAATTGAAACTTTGGCAGAGACGATTAATGAGATGATTGACACTCTAGCGACTTTTGCCAACCAAGTTACCACTGTAGCGCGGGAGGTGGGCATAGAAGGTCAGTTAGGCGGACAAGCCGAGGTGCCTGGGGCTGCTGGTACTTGGAGAGATTTGACTGACAACGTTAACGAACTGGCTGCCACTCTCACCACCCAGTTGCGGGCGATCGCAGAAGTAGCAACAGCCGTGACCAAGGGCGACTTGACGCGATCAATTGCTGTTGAGGCGCAAGGTGAAGTAGCCATCCTCAAAGACAACATCAACCAGATGATTGCTAACCTGCGGGAGACAACGCAGAAAAACACTGAGCAAGACTGGTTGAAAACTAACCTGGCTAAGTTTACCCGGATGCTTCAGGGTCAGCGCGACCTAGAAACCGTATCTAAACTCATTCTTTCGGAGTTAGCGCCACTGGTAGGAGCGAATTGTGGCGTGTTCTACATCATGGAAGCGGAAGAAGTACCGTACTTGAAGCTCATCAGCAGTTATGCTTATCGCGAGCGCAAGCATCTTGCTAACCGCTTCTACTTCGGTGAAGGCTTGGTGGGACAATGTGCTTTGGAAAAAGAACGCATTCTGCTCTTGGAAGTGCCGCAAGACTATATCAAGATTAGTTCTGGCTTAGGCGAAGCTCACCCACTGAACGCTGTGGTGTTACCCGTACTGTTTGAAGGACAGGTAACGGCAGTGATTGAGCTTGCTTCATTCCGCCGCTTTAGCGAGATTCATCTGACGTTCCTGGATCAACTGACTGAAAGTATAGCGATTGTCTTGAACACCATCGCCGCTAGTATGCGGACTGAAGAGTTACTCAAACAGTCCCAGTCTTTGGCAGAGGAGTTGCAAAGTCAGCAAAACGAACTCCGGGAAACCAACAAGCGCCTAGAACAACAAGCTCAAACACTTCAGGCATCCGAGGATTTACTGAAAAAACAGCAAGAAGAGTTACAACAAACCAACGCCGAACTAGAAGAGAAGGCAGAGTTGTTAGCCATACAAAAAAAAGAAGTCGAACGCCAGAATCAGGAAATAGAAAGGGCAAGACGATCGCTGGAAGACAAAGCCGAGCAACTAGCACTATCGTCAAAATACAAGTCCGAGTTTCTTGCCAACATGTCCCATGAATTGCGGACACCTTTGAACAGCTTGTTGATCTTAGCAAAATTGCTAGCAGATAACGTTGAGGGCAATCTCACTGCCAAACAAGTGGAATATAGCCACACGGTTTATTCCTCAGGTAATGATTTGTTGGCATTAATCAATGACATTTTGGACTTGGCAAAAATCGAATCAGGAACCATGTCAATTGACATAAGTCAGATGCTGTTTTCTGAGTTGCAAGACCATGTAGAGCGTACCTTTCGCCAAGTAGCGGTTGACAAGAGTCTCCAGTTTACGATTGACTTGGCCCCCGAACTACCAACAAACATCTACACGGACGTAAAACGCTTACAACAAGTCTTGAAAAATCTGCTCTCCAACGCATTTAAATTTACAGAACGTGGAGAGATCCGCTTACGAATCGAGGTGGCTCAAGAGGGGTGGAGCCGGGACTTTGAAACATTGAATCGGGCTACTAATGTGTTCGCCTTCACAGTCAGTGATACAGGCATTGGCATTGCCCCTGACAAACAAAAGATAATTTTTGAGGCGTTTCAACAAGCAGATGGCACCACCAGTCGCAAATATGGCGGTACAGGTTTGGGCTTATCAATTACCCGTGAAATTACCCGTCTGTTTGGTGGCGAAATTAAACTCGTCAGTCGCCTCGGTCACGGGAGTACATTTACCCTTTACTTACCCCAGGGAAGAGGATTAGCAACGGATGTAACGGATAAGTTAACTGTGGGACTTATAGATCAACCATCGGCTACATTTGTGACAACATCTCCCCATACGGGCGGGGGAACCCCGCCCCTACACACTCCGGACGACAGAGACAACATCCAACAGGGCGATCGCATCCTTTTAATCGTGGAAGATGACATCAAGTTTGCGCGTATTCTTTTAGACATGGCGCGACAAGAAGAATTTAAAAGCATCGTCGCCCACAACGGCAGTACAGGTTTGGCGCTGG
>CAZZXJ010000707.1:0-3511 GCA_964657905.1 uncultured Stigonema sp. | reverse complement strand
GCAATAAATACATGATTGCCTAATTTGGCTAAACCTACAGCCGTCATTAAACCTACACCAGAGTTACCACCTGTAACTAGACACACTTGCATAATTCACTATCTCTCAGTATTTGCTCACAATCAGTTGCCAGAAACTATTAATGTTGATAAAAATAACTAAATTAGGTAAAAGTACATGGCAAAAAAACGTCGCCGCCTTGCGATAACAGTAGATCAATCATCTCCAAAAGAATTCTATCACCAACGAGGGAGTATACCAGGAACTATCATCGTTGATCAAAATGCTCCACCTCCGAGAATTTTCCTGATTGACTATAACCAAACTGAGATCCTTCACAAGGAATTGGAAACGCCGGAGGAGTGCACTGCCTATATCGAGAAGGAATCTGTTTCTTGGGTGGATGTGCAGGGTTTGGGCAATGTAGATATTTTGCAAAGATTGGGTAAAGTTTTTGATTTGCATCCTCTGGTCTTAGAAGATGTAGTCAATGTGGCAGAGCGTCCAAAACTAGAGGATTATGAAGAGCAATTGTTGATCATAGCCCGCATGGTAGTACCAAAGGAAAAAATATGCGGATTTTATAGTGAGCAAGTAAGTTTTGTCTTGGATAAAAATTATTTGCTCACAGTACAGGAGGAACAACAGCATGATTGCTTTGAAGGAGTGCGATCTCGAATTTGCTACAACAAAGGCATCATTCGCAAGCACGGAGCCGACTATTTAGCTTACGCTTTGTTAGATGCGGTGGTAGATGGTTTTTTCCCAGTGCTGGAACGTTATGGTGAACGACTTGAAGAGTTAGAGGAGGAAGTCATGTTCAACCCTGACCGACAAACACTACAAAAAATTTATCAAATTAGGAGAGAATTGCTGCAACTGCGTCGCGCTATATGGCCCCAGCGCGATGTGATTAATTCCTTGATTCGGGATGGCTATGAACTGATCAGTGAGGAGGTCAGAATTTACCTGCGAGACTGTTATGACCATACGGTGCAAGTGATGGATATGGTGGAAACTTACCGGGAACTAGCATCAGGATTGATGGATGTTTATCTTTCAGCAGTAAATAATAAAATGAATGAAGTTATGAAACTGCTAACTGTAGTTTCAACGATTTTTATACCGCTAACTTTTGTTGCTGGGGTGTATGGTATGAATTTTGAGCATATGCCAGAGCTAAAATTTCCTTGGGGTTACCCAATTTGCTTGGCAGCTATGGTAGCGATCGCCGTTGGGTTACTATTCTTATTTTGGCGACGAGGCTGGCTCGAAAATTCTTCGACAATCAAGCATGATTAAATATTTGAGATTGCTTCGACTGCGAATATTTAAAATCAGCACAGGAGGTTGATATTCTAAATTATGAGAAGCAGTGACAATAATTTAATAATGTTGACGCTTTATCTAATCGGCGTCACTTACGTCTTTAATCAAATGGTGGAATCCATCGACGACCAAGTTAAGCTGGAATTCGATAAAGCATCCGTCGATCAACAACTTAAAGACCAAAATCTCCAGGACAAGATTGGGATTTCTTTTGTAATCAAACCTATGTACACAATTGAAGAGCCAAAAGAGTTGTCGATTGGCATTGAAAATAAATCCCAGGATCTTGCCATCTACGTTGACTGGGACAATAGTGCTTTTGAGGAATTTGATGGAGCTTCCCGGCGAGTCATTCGCAAATCACCGGACATAACCCGCGACTTAGCTGTACCCCAAATTCCCAGTCTAATTATCCCAGGTAAAACACTTAGAGAAGCAGTGGCATCTGAAAGTGTTTTCCAGCGTGACAAGGAATCTGGAATATACCAATCACAAATCCCAATAGCTAATATCCTCAAACTGAAATTAGGGACAAGGGCGCAAAAAATACAGTACAACGAATTTAATGACAGAAAACGCACCTTCCAATATTCGCTTTTATTGGTACTACGGCTAGCCGAGACAAACTTAGGTCTAGCTCTAGGCAGCGATACTCCTCCCCTATGCATTGTCAAGTGTCCTTTCACCGTCAGAAAACTACATTGGTCGTATGCCCTGCCTTGGAACAAGAGAAGATGAGGAAAGGACTCCAGGAATTTGAAACCCACGGAGGTGGGTTTTGTCTGTATAGCCGCGAATTCCATTCGCCAGGGCAGGCGTATTTTTACAAAAGTGAGATGCTCCCAATAATTTTGCGTAAGCACTTAACACGCTTTGGTCATCCAAGACTACACTGAATATTAGGAGAGAGTAGGCGCAGGCGGTTGCAGATCAGTCTCCATGAGACTGGTTTGAGGAAAGTCCGGGCTCCCGAAAGACCAAACTTGCTGGGTAACGCCCAGTGCGAGTGATCGTGAGGATAGTGCCACAGAAAGATACCGCCAGGACAATTAAAAATTAAAAATTAAAAATGTAAAATGAATAATTTTTAATTTTGCATTTTTAATTGATCCTGGTAAGGGTGCAAAGGTGCGGTAAGAGCGCACCAGCAGTGTCGAGAGGCGCTGGCTCGGTAAACCCCGGTTGGGAGCAAGGCGAAAGGAACTACGGTTGGTCTTTTACCAGTTCCCTTATTTAAGAGCCGCTTGAGGCGTCTGGTAACAGGCGTCCCAGATAGATAACTGCCCTCTCATTGTCTTGACGTAGCATGCTACTTCCAGACAATTTGAGAACAGAACCCGGCTTATGTCTTGCTCTCTCCTTATTTTTATCAATTGTTAGTGGTTAGTGGTTAGCCATTAGCCATTAACCACTAACCATTAACCAATGTCTCTTGCCTATCCACGCCGTCAGCGGCAGCTTGAAAGTTTAGTAAAAAAGTTAGGTTTGCCAGCAGTTGCTCCAGTAAAGTGGCAATTGCTAGACTTGGCATTGACTCATCCCACTGTCTCTGAGTCGGCAAATTATGAACAGCTGGAGTTTGTCGGCGATGCTGTCGTGCGGTTAGTGGCGGCTATTATGTTATGGGAAAATTATCCAGATTGCCCCGTCGGGGATTTTGCAGCAATTCGCTCGGTGTTGGTGAGCGATCGCATACTCGCCCAAATAGCAAGAGAATATGGCTGGGAGCTATACTTATTAATTGCTGGCAGTGCTACCGCTGATAAAGTTGGTCAAGAGTCGCGACTGGCAGATGCCTTTGAAGCAGTTCTGGGTGCGCTTTACCTGAGTACTCACAATTTGGAACTTATTCGCCCTTGGCTAGATCCTCACTTCAAACAACTAGCCACAGAAATTCGCCTAGATCCAGCTAGATTTAACTACAAAGCCGCTCTGCAAGAATGGACTCAGGCTCACTTTAAAGTTTTACCTGAGTATCGGGTTGTGGAAATAACTCAACCGCAGCAGAATCAAGAGCGTTTTATTGCTGAAGTGTGGTTACATGAACAAAAGCTAGGTCAAGGCAAAGGACGCTCCATCAAAGCCGCTGAACAAGCAGCTGCAAAAGTAGCTTTTTTTGCACTGAATACTCAGGAATTACCCTGATTGGTCATGAGTCATTGGTCATTGGTCATGAGTCATT
>CAZZXJ010000706.1:2558-3532 GCA_964657905.1 uncultured Stigonema sp. | reverse complement strand
CTTAGCCGCCGTGCGAGGAATTGACTTCACAGTGTACAAGGGTGAGATGTTTGGGTTGATCGGTCCCGACGGTGCCGGTAAAACTACCACCTTTCATATTCTGGGTGGTGTCATGGAGGCAACAGGGGGGGAAGTACGGGTATTTGGTCAGCCAGCACGAGATGCTCGCTTGATCACCGGATATCTGACACAGCAGTTTTCTCTGTACTTGGATCTCAGCATTGATGAGAATTTACGTTATGCGGCAGGATTGCGGCAAATACCGAATGATTTGCTGATGGAACGTCGCAATAAATACCTACACTTGATGAACCTAGAGCGGTTTGGCGATCGCTTGGCGGGGCAACTCTCTGGCGGTATGAAACAAAAGCTCGCACTCTGCTGTTCCTTAGTTTCCCAACCGCAAGTCCTATTATTAGATGAACCTACCACAGGCGTTGACCCGGTTTCACGGCGAGAGTTCTGGGATGTACTAGCCCAACTGTCAGCAGAGGGCATGACAATCGTCGTTGCTACACCCTACTTGGACGAAGCCGAACGCTGCCATCGTGTGGCGTTAATGTACGGAGGACAAATTCAAGAAATTGATACCCCTGCGTCCTTACGCGCCAACTTAGGCTTACATCGTCTAGAAGTCCGCACACCAAACCTGGAAATGACCGAGCAAGCCCTATCACAGACTACAGCAAATATTGTGGATGTGCAGACATTTGGCGACCGCCTAGATGTGCTTGTCAAAGATGTTGCAGTCGGTGAACCCGAGGTGCGGGAACTGCTGCAACAGCATCAATTACCATCTCCTAGTATCGAGCGTGGCGAACCTACGCTTGAAAACGTCTTTGTTACTCGTCTGCGGCAGCAGGGTTTGACACCGCAATTTCTGCCGTTTCCTCGGTATCGGGGGGGGAGGGGAGTGGGGGAGTGATGGAGTGATGGAGTGGACTGCGGTGATCGGCATCAGTTGATTTATGGAA
>CAZZXJ010000706.1:0-2548 GCA_964657905.1 uncultured Stigonema sp. | reverse complement strand
AAATGTTACAACAATTCCCCCTCTACCCCCAACCCCAAAGGGAACCTCTCCCCCCTTCCTCATCCTTTGCCATCTACGCTCACAACCTCAGCCGCGTATTTGGCAAATTCCAAGCAGTCAAAAACGTCAATGTGGAGGTGCGCTACGGTGAAATATTCGGGCTTTTGGGTGCTAATGGAGCTGGGAAAACTACCACAATTAAAATGTTGTGTGGATTACTAGCCGCCAGTGGTGGTGAAATTTCCCTTGGTGGCGAAACGGGAAACTTGCGTAGCACAGATTTGCGACGACGTATCGGTTACATGAGTCAGAAATTCACCCTCTACGATGACCTGACGATTCTGGAAAACCTGGAGTTTTATAGCGGTGTTTACGGCGTCCCCCACAAGCTACGCCAGCAGAAAATTGATTGGGTGATTGCCACCTGTGGGTTGGAGGGACAAGAACAAATGGTCACCGGACAACTACCGGGGGGTTGGAAGCAGCGGGTTGCCTTTGGTGCTTCTGTGATGCACGAACCAGATATTCTATTTCTTGATGAGCCAACATCAGGGGTAGATCCCCTAGCCCGTCGCCAATTCTGGAAGTTGATTAATGACTTTGCTCGCAACGGTACGGCAATTTTGGTGACAACCCACTACCTTGAAGAAGCCGAACAATGTAACCGTATGAGCTTCATGGTAGCAGGGGAAACCGTCGTCGAAGGCTCACCCAGCTACATCAAAACCTCCCAACCAGGACAACTCGTAGAAGTCGTGGTTAACCAAAACCAAGCCGCCTCTAATTTGCTCAAACAACACCTTGACTCTTGGCGTGTCTCTATTTTTGCCAATAGCCTACATATTGTCCTCGACAACCCCGATACAGAAATTCCCCAACTACTTCATCTTTTAGAATCCGCTCAATTCACTGTTCACTCTGTCCGCCAGATTCCTTTCTCTTTGGAAGATGCCTTCATCGGTATAGTACAACGTGCGCAAAGCTAGTCAAGTCGCTTCGCTCCAATTCGTAATTCGTAGTTCGTAATTATTACCCCATGCATAAATGCATGGGTTTGAATAATGAAAAAGAATGTTTTTTTCCATTAATTAAGTTAATTCGCAAGTACCCTTAATTTATTAATTACGAATTGCGAATTAGTAATTATTCGGTCATTCTCCCCCCGCTTCCCCTACTTCCATGAAAAGAATTCTCGCCCAGTGTACCAAAGAATTAGTACAGTTTCGCCGCGATGGGTTGACATTGGCGTTAGCGTTTCTGCTGCCATTCATCACGCTGATAATTTTTGGGTTTGCCATCCGATTGGAGAGTAAAGATATTCCATTGATTGTGCAGAATTTTGACCGCACAAATCTAAGCAGCAGCTATATCGAGCGGTTGTATGCTACTAATCAATTTGTACCCAAACAATGGTCAGGAGGAGATCCAGCGCGAGATGCCATCGACCGTGGTATTGCTAAGGCAGCAGTGGTTATCCCGGCTGAATTCAGTCGAGATATCAAAGCTGGTAGAAGTACTAAGGTGCAAGTGCTGATTGATGGTACGGATGTCAACAATGCCCGTGTGATTAAAAATAGTATCGAAAGAGTGACGAATTTTTTTCTGCAGGATCGAGGACTTCTGCCAGCTACCAGTAGCATTACACCTCGAATTCGCCTGTGGTTTAATCCTGGTCGATTAGAGTCGCTGTATATTGTGCCGGGAGTATATGGTGTGGTTTTGTGGATTTTTCCGTCCTTGCTGACGGCGATCGCCATGGTGCGGGAAAAGGAAAAAGGCACTATCTTGCAAGTCTATGCTTCTAGTATCAGTGCGACTGAGCTGTTACTTGGCAAAGCACTGGCATACCTGCTGATTGCCATCATTGAGGCATTAGTGGTGATTGGACTAGGGGCGCTGGTTTTCCAGGTAGGCTTAGTAGGCAACCCCATTACCTTATTGCTTGGCACTCTGCTGTTTCTCACAGATAGTGTTCTGTTTGGTTTGCTGTTAGGAGTGCGAACCAGTAATCAAAACGCTGCTGTCCAAGGTGTGGCGCTTGTTGGTTTTATTACCTCATTATTGCTGTCTGGTTTTATTTATCCACTCAACAATATTCCCTTTCCCCTTTCACTAGTGACTAACGTCGTTCCCGCCCGCTATTACATTGATATTACCCGTGATGCATTTGTACGGGGTACGGGGTGGGCAGGGGTTTGGTTTGATTTAGTTATGCTGACGCTGATGGGATTAGTGTTCTTCAATGTATCGCGTCGGGTTTTAAGCCGGATGCAATTACCTTAGGACTTACTTATGGTACAAATTTATTATCTTGTGCATTAACGAAAATACGTCGTTTCCGGCTTTTATTAATTATCCGAGGATCAATAGCGTAGGCGTAGCCCACCGCAGGCATCGCCTAAAAAGTGTCGAAAAATCAAGGTGTAATGCCTGAATTTCATACCACATATTTGGTATTTCCTGTCAATGGACATACAGTAGTCAGTGTTATGAATGCTTCTATGAAATCAGTTTCCGTCCCCGTGAGGGGAAAAGGTAGTTTAGGACT
>CAZZXJ010000705.1:0-3533 GCA_964657905.1 uncultured Stigonema sp. | reverse complement strand
AGCCCCAGCGATACCCGTTTCTACGTCTAAGGATATAAGTTTGTTTAATTTTGAGAAATTAATGAGATATTAAGTTGAAAAACTAATTCAGATAGAAACTTATGGCAACCGAGCAAGAGCTTCAATCTCTTTTTAATAAATTAGATGGCGATCAAGACGGCAAAGTGTCCATTAATGAGCTTTTTTTAAGTCCTGGCTTAAGTGCAATCATCTCATCAGAAACAAATACCAGTAGCCCCCAGGAGTTGCTATCACAGTATGGTTTAGCCGAAGACGGTAGTATTACCTTTGAAGAGTTAAAGGAAGCAGTTGAGAAAGCAAGTAATTTAACCTAGCAGTCAAAAAACCCAATACCAAATACCCAATACCCAAAATCCCTCTCTAGCCCACGCCAAGAGGGATTTGCAATTTCTAGGTCATTGGTGACTCGCTAGCCCTTCTGTCGATTCAGGATTTAAGCGGATCTTAAATTAAATAGTCCTTATTAACTGAAGCATCTTTTGGAGCATTTTCCACGATTCCAGAGAGATGCTCTAGTAACCTTGAACCATTCTTGGGGCGTAACTTTTCCGCAAGTGCTGCCTGTACAAAACTCGATGGGTTTTGCTCTGGGTGGTCTTTTAAGTATTCGTCAAGTTGTGTCCACACATCAGGAATATAGAGTGTCCGTTTCATCTTAGAAGCCTCTGGAGGTACAACCCTAGTTGTACCTCCATTGTACTTGGTTTATTCTAGACGGGGTAGGGGTGCAAGTAGCAACCGACTAAAAACACACGCGCTTGCCAAACTTTGCCTGAAACAGAACTGAATCACTACTAGTTCAAGTTCAGGATAGTCTTCCAAAGAAGTCAAAGTAACCGAATTCCCTCTACTCCTTGCAACTTGCTGTCAAACGTAACAGTTTCACTACATCCAGCTTGTGCGTTTAACTTGCCAATGAGATAGTCAGAGAAATCGGCTTTTCCCTTTTTCATCTGCTGCACCGACCACCAAGCCGCTTCTGTGTTTTCAAAATCAAACACATCCGCTCTCAGTATCTTTTCAAGAACGTCAGTAATTTCATTCCTGCTGAGTTTATAAGAACTTTTCAGCACCCAAACGAGTTCACAAAGGACGATGTTGTTGATGGAACAGTTTCTCCCGCTTGCTTTGACTTGTTTAATATACTCATCCGCCAATTTCCATTGTTCTACATCATCCTGAATCAGATAACGAACGAGTATGTTGGTGTCCAGCCCATTCATCGCAAGCTTCCACCACATTGTTCAATTGCTTCATTCATCTGTTCGATAGAAACTTTTTTCCTTGCTGGATTGTGAAGGATACCAGACAGTTCTTCTACCTTGACATTCAGCGGTTCAATGTAGACTCTGCCATCGGCTTCGATCATGAAATTTATGCGATCGCCCGGATGTAAGTTGAGCAGATCTCGGATTTCTTTTGGGATAGTTGTCTGACCTTTACTAGTAATTGTGGCAATGGACATAAAATTTCCTTACTTTATAAGTCATTTATTACTTTATTGTAAGAATTCACCTTTTGGTCGAGGGTTGGGAGATGTCCGACGATCGCTGCCGTGACTTAAGTCATGGGTTGATCGTGACTTTCTTCTCAGGAAACTACAAGGTACAGAGGATTATACTCGTATTACACATAATAGTAAAGCTGTCAAGCAAGTAAGTATGAAGAGCCTATGAGTATAGCAGAATTTTTTCTGCTGCATGGCTTTGAATCTACCGATGAAACCGTAATCCCCTTAAAGGAAATGTGATTATGATAACGAAACAAACAATAGCTACAGCTACAGCGGCACTCCCGCTTGCTGTTGCCTTCTTACTACCTAAACCGGCATTAGCAGGAGTGGGGATTATTCTGGGAGGACATCACGTTAGTGCCTTTATCAGTCCGACTGTCGTTGTTCCAGAGCCTTACCCTGTCGCACCACAGCCAGCTTATGTTGTTCCAGAGCCTTACGCTGTCGCACCACCGCCAGCTTACGTTGTTCCAGAGCCTTACGCTGCCCCTCAGAGAGTATGGATTCGTGGACATTGGGACTACACACCTGATGGTCGGTACTGGATACCTGGTCACTACGAGGAGCGATAATGTTTGAGAAATGAAGATATTAAGTAGGCATTAAGCCGAGAGCCGTGGAAAAACCTGCGTTCTGGGGGTAAAGTCGGGGTGCATCTCACTAGGGGCAAAATACCCCAAATTACAGGCTTACAACCAAGCACTTTTGAGTCAAACGCGATCCGTTTTCGCAACTGATCCATTCGCCTTGGTTAAAAATTTATTCGCTTGTTGACTGTGGTTTACCCGTTCCGTGTAGCTTAATAAAGCTATCAAAGGCATACCAAGCCAACACATACCAAGGTATAATTTCCCATTGCAGCCCCTTAGCAAGTAACTGCCGCACCGACAGGGTAGCTAGTCCCAAGGGAAAAAGGAAGCGTAGATCAACCACACCATCCGTCGCCTGATTGACTCGCTTGTTCAAGTCAATCACAGCACTCGATACTCCAGCCGCCGCCTCAGTATTTCCCTCCGTAATATCGCTGAAAATCATGCCTAAATCCTTGAGCGTGGCAAAAACACTTTTAAAACTGCCGTCGTCACTATTGTGTTGGATAGTGATACTGCCCTGCTGGATATTAGTCCGAACCTGATTAATGTTAGGATTTGCTTGTAGGGCACTGGCAATTCGTTGCATTTTCACAGGTTGACGATGCGGCTGTGCAACTCTTAACCGTAGCCGTCCTGGGGTAGAACTCACAACTTGTGTAGAGATGGGTTTGGATATGGTGGTGTTTTCTAAGGTTGCTGGCTGCATAGTTGTCGGCATCTGGATGAAATTGCCATGACCATTTTTCAACACGTAACTGTCCTCATAATTAGGACTTTGGATTTTAACCGCAGATAAACAAGACAGTGCATTGGACGGGTTCCCCGGCAGCCGCGCAACTGCCGCGCACCCTCGACGCAGATAATTTTGTATGTTTCTCGTTCCCTGACCCAGCCTAGGAACGAGAAGCAACTCCTATACGCCGTTGTCGGGCGCGGTGTCAATAGAGGTGCCAGTAACTTCAACTGTTGGCAGTTGCTTGTCCTCAGCAAGTTCTGCTCTTGCCTCGGCTACGATGTCCTCGAAAGTTTCGCCAAGTTCTGCAAAGGCTCCCTTGCTTTTTTCGTAAATGGTAATTCCGCCTTTAATCAGTGACTTGGCTATTGGTTTACCAATTCCAGCTACAACTGGAATCAATACGGGTGCCAAAAGTACTGCACCAATACCTGCTATAATACCAGGTGCGCCAGCGTCTTCAACAAAATCAGTAATTTTAGGTGCCATGTCAATTTATCTCCTGTGATTAAAAAATTATGGGAAAGCCTTAAACTGTGGGCATGGGGCATGGGGCATAGGGCATGAAATAATCCTTTCAATTCCTAATACCCTATTGCCAAGGAGCAATGCCCAAATGCTTTGAAAAATGAGCAATTACTTGTCGCACTCTTGACTGTACCAGTAGCCCCAT
>CAZZXJ010000704.1:0-3557 GCA_964657905.1 uncultured Stigonema sp. | reverse complement strand
CCCTTTTCCCGCACCCTCTTGACAAAAGTGCAATCACTCTAACCTCTCACGAGTGTAGAATTAGCTAACCAAGACATTCAGTCATATTCTGATAAAACTCCATTTTTGAAACAGGGTGCCATCGACCATGCAAAAAAGCTCTCTCAGATTGAACAACGAGTAAATCAGGGGGTTACAGGCTTGGGGTTGGACTCACCCCAATACGGCAGGGCGCAACTGGAAACCGCTGCGCTCGAATAGGCGGTGTCTGCCACTGCCAACCGATAGACCTTGGGGTGGTGGCCACATTGGATGCAGGCAGCGGCAGACACTCCGCTACCGCCGCCTATTCGTTTCCAGTTGCTGGGCAAGCGGGTTGGGGCAAATAAAAACTCCGTTGGGACGATCTTGTGATTATAGGGGCAAATCCGGGGACATTTTGTAATTGTATAACCAAAGAATTTAAAGCGGATTAAATCGCTTTCTGAAAGGGGCTTTTTTTGATAGTCACATAGCGACTCTTAGATTTCAGACCCTTCAATTGGTACAGTTTTCTGACAGGTGATCAGTTAGAAAGCCCCTCAGACCCTCCATGATTACTTGAATTTTTATGAGCCACCTGATAAAGGTGTCTGCGGTGGCGGAAAAAATTTCGGGCGCTCTCCAGTACCTAACTGCCAACCCGTAAGTTGAACAAGGTATTTGTCTTCAGTCAGTCTTTGTGCTTCAGCCTGCCGTTTCAAATTGGTAGGGGAAATGTCCAGGCGGCGCATGATTTCAGTTTTGCTCAAACCCTCTCTAGCAACTTTTACAGTGTAGGTGAACTTGTCTCCATTGATACTGGTGTTTTCTGCGAGATACTCTTCAACGCCACTAGCGAGGCTCCTGGCACCTGCAGCAATGAGGGCTTCTCTGAGAAGCTGCATCTGTTGTTCTAATACAGCAAGCCGCGAAGGGAGATTTTCTTCTTCAAGGGCATCAACTCTGGGGGCAAGGTCAGTGTCTCCTAGAGGGCGACCGTCTTTTTTGAGAAAGTGTTCTACTATCAGCGATACTGCTTGAGAGACTGAGCGCTGGTAGTTGTCATCCATCCAAACCTTAAGTTGTTCATGCACGGACTTGGGC
Source organism: uncultured Stigonema sp. (assembly GCA_964657905.1). GTDB lineage: Bacteria > Cyanobacteriota > Cyanobacteriia > Cyanobacteriales > Nostocaceae > Stigonema. Next base: position 2,453 of record CAZZXJ010000704.1, on the reverse strand, counting down.
AAATAGGTTGTGATTTGTAGGCTTTTTTTATCGGCTGAATCCATACCTTGAAGGCACTGTTATTCAATGATATAGCAATGTACAAATACTTTATTTTACTTGATTAAAGCATTATTTTTGCAGAGAGCGTATTTAAAAATCATGTAAAAGTGATGTTAAATACTTTACTTAAGCATTATTTAATACTGCTTATCCAGTCATTAACAAATTGCCTAAACGTTTTTCAGCTAGGGTAAAACATCAATGTTACTGCTAATCCATGTACACCCAATGTGAAGTAAATGTGAAATACTAGACAGTAGCATTATAAATAATTTTCAGTGGGAAATGCTTGCAGAGTCTTGATCACAGCATCGAAGTCAGACGCCCTTTCTGTCAAGCCTAAGGATCTGAAGGAGCGATCCGCGTAAACCGACGAACAGGGCGCCCTATCTTTGGGATATATGAGAAATTTCGGCATCACCGTGGTGACCCCAATTTCTAGGTGTGGTGTTTTGGGTGTCGTCAACCTCCTTGTCAGTCGATTGCCGACACCCTCGCGGCGGGGGAATTGGAATGGTGATCGGCTGGCTACCAGATTTTTGTACTACCGCGTCTCATATCTTGCACCTGGAAATTTGAATGTCAATTCCATGACTAAGTGCAATCGGACGCATTCGTTCAAGGTCAAGTAAAAAACAACACAGAAGTAAATGTGGAAATATTGCTTGAAATGCGATTTGTGCAGCTTCTCCCTAATCTGGTAGATTTGTAGTGGCGATCGATAAATAAAGTCGTTTTGTGACAATAGCATTCGCTTCAATATTGCATAAGCTTCAAAGCCTAGAAATATATAGTTACAGGTGTCCTAAAACTTTAGTATCAGAATCAGGAGCAAATTCCCATGTATATCAAAAAATCTTTCCTCAGTTTTGTTTTACTACCAATAGCTAGCATTGTGGCTTTCTCCGGTATTGCTAGTGCCGAAATCATCAGAACTAAACATTTCCAAATTAATATTACCCGCAATTGTTTAAATGATAGTATAAGTTGCGACAATGTAACTTATGTCGGGCAAGACTTAAAAACAGGTAAATCGATTCGTTTGACTGGCAGAACAGTTAATAGTAGTAGGAGTTACCGTTTTCTTGGTTATGAGTTTAAAAATGGACCATATACTTACTCGGTAACAAGAAACAATGTACTAATAATTTATAAAAATGATAAACTAATCCTTACTGAACAAGGAGTTTCGGTTGATTATTAAGAATTGGAAGTAGCTGTCAGCTTACTCCAGACAAACGGATTTTATTTTTATCCACGCTCGATGCAACAGCTTAAACTTCAAATTCTTTCACATCGAGCGATGCCCTCACAAATCCAAAAGTCATGGGGTTCCACGTACTGGTACGATTCGGGTATCACTCGCTCCCAATCTCGCAATTGCTTTGCATACCAAGATTTGGTATATTAACTGAAATAATTAAATAACTGAATGTCCCAAACACTACGAAACAAAGCGACAAGCAATTTGCATTGTGTTCAAAGTTTTAACCGTAGTCAGTCAAAATAAAAGTAAAGTTAAATGAGCCAGTCCCCTCAAGTTGGGAAAACAATTTATAGTCGCTACCAAATCGTAAAACTGCTCGGTAGTGGTGGATTTGGTGATACTTATTTGGCATTAGATTTGGGTTTACCAGGAAAACCGCAGTGTGTAGTCAAACATCTCAAACCCAAAGACCCCAATCCTGCGGTATTACCGATTGCCAAAAGCTTGTTTCAAAGAGAAGCAGAAATACTTTACCAATTAGGTAATAATAACAATCAAATTCCACAGTTGTTTGCCCACTTTGAGGAAAATAATGAGTTCTATTTAGTACAAGAGTTTATTGATGGGCATGATTTAAGTTATGAATTAGCTCCCGGTGCGAGCAAGAATGAGAAGATAGTTGTTAAACTTCTAAAAGATATTCTCGAAGTATTAGCGTTTGTTCATCAAAATGATGTTATTCATCGAGATATTAAGCCAGCAAATATCATGCGGCGATCTTCTGACGGAAAGATTGTGCTGATTGACTTTGGGGCAGTTAAGGAAATCAATGCTCTCTCAATCAATTCGACAGGACAAACCAGCTTGACAGTTGGGATTGGTTCTCCTGGATATATGCCTAGCGAACAAGCTAAAGGTAGGCCAAGACTGTCTAGTGATGTTTATGCCGTAGGCATGATGGGTATTCAAGCATTAACTGGGTTAATTCCTCAGCAATTACAAGAAGATCCGATAACAGGAGAAATAAACTGGCGACATTTAGTTATTGTGAGTGACTCAGTAGCTGATGTACTGGAAAAAATGATCCGAGATCGCTTCAGTCAACGTTATCAGTCAGCAGCAGAAGCTTTGTCAGCATTAAATGCCACTATGGTGTCGCCACCACTACTATCAATATCACCGATACAACCAACTCAGCCCATCT
>CAZZXJ010000703.1:0-3558 GCA_964657905.1 uncultured Stigonema sp. | reverse complement strand
ATCGATGTGGCATTGCAAGAAGAGAATAAGACAGTTTCGGGACGAATAACGAGCTGTACACCGTCCTAAAGGTTTTGAAGGAATTTGCTGAATTAGCTATAAGGTCGCAATTACTCCATATCTCGTTGCTTAAACAATCCCATCAGTTTATATTTACGGGCGTGGGTCTGCATCAACTGTGCCCGATAGGTTGACCAATCCGCGCCCCTCCCAGATTCCCAGTAGGCTGCACGTACTTTTTTCAACCAATCAACAGCGTAAAAATACTGCTCTGCTTTTCCCGCATCTAGAATCGGCTCAGCACGGCGACTGGCATTCGCAATCACCCAGTCAGGGTTGTGAGCTATAGCGGCATCCATCACCCTCCGAATTATTGTTGAATAGTAAGAACTGAGTTCGGTGACGGTGGCGATCGCATCGTCAATTAGCCCCTCATGCAAGAAGATATCCACCTTAGCCTCTTCCGTTCCCCATGCCCCATAAGTATAAAGTATTTTCAACAGGTCTGTTTTTACACCCTCCCAGTTTTCACCTGCCAATTTCTCTATTTTCCGGTAGTCCTTAAAAGACGGTCTGGCTTGAAAAGCAGCCTTTCTAGCTCCTAAAGCTGCTTGGTGATCTCCCAACTCTTCAGCTAAATCACTTGTCCAGGTTCCCAAATCGTACTGGGAGTTACCTGGTAACTTCAACCCCATCTGGGCAATATTGAGTGCTTGCGGCAAAGCCCCTTGCGAAAAGAGTGTTTTAGCTAAGGCAAAGGCTTCATCCATTGAAGTCATTTCGGTTTTTGCCAAAGCGAAGGCTTCCTCAACCCGACCTAATCGACCTAGCATTGTCAGATACTGCTGGGTTTGCCCTGACGCTTTTGCCAAATACAGGTATTCTTGGTAACGCTCCTCACGCTCAAGAATTTTCAAACGAATTAGTGCTAAATCATCAGCGTAGTCTGGCGCGAGTCCCTCCCAGACACCTTGTTCTGTGATATTCCCCTGGAAAACTCCCATCAGTGGCGGGTAATCCCAGCCCTGTTGCAAAGCCTCAAGGACTAGTCCAAAATCAGTATCCCACTCGTCCTGCCATGTTTCTAACTTTACCTTTACATCAACTTTTTCCTCTGGTGTGAGTTCGGCACTTAGAATTGCTTCACACCAGGCGTCATTCAATTCCTGGACAATCTCTTCATTGTCAGCACCGTAGTCGGCGACATCATCCCAATTTTCCACACAGGTAGAGGTAATCGCTTCCAGAATGGCGATCGCACCCCTTCCATCCCCTCGTTCGCTAAAATCTACGGCAGTTTGCACTACACTTAGCAATTCCTCGCCAATGGGGTCATCTTCACACCCTTCTTCCCAGTAGTGCACCGCATCCCGGATAATCTGGCGTACTTGGCGCTGGAAAGGAGCCGGATCAACGGTAGTTCGGCGCACAGATGTTGAGGGTTCAAGGCTTGCTGCTGGGTTAGTTATCAAACTGACAAAGCGGTCAATCTCCTCTATGAGTGCTGGATGCTTTACTACCAAGTCTTGCAGCAGGCGTTGGGTTTGCACAAGATCCAGGCGAGCAAGTAGTTTTTCCAAGGAGGGAAGCTGCTTAATAGACATATCCGTAAAATTGTGTTGGCTAAACGTACGCTATGTTACATCAATACTTTAAAAGCATCAATCTACCCTCCAGGTAGCATAAAGCATAAATTTGATTTAATGACAACCTCAAATGAAAGAATTTTCACTAATCAGTTGGTTAGTACTTGGCTATACGCCAATATGCCTCAGTTAAGGCTTGATCAGAACTAGCCCCCTTTTTAAGGGGGGTGGGAGGGATCTTCCATGACTAAATGCTACTAACAGCAACTGTATTGGGCTATACGCTTGCAACCAACTTAATTGTTCCTTAATAAACAGCACCTAAAAACTTAAGTTTGACTTAACAAAAGGTTTCGAGGATTTATGAGTCAAGCGAAGAAACTTCAAAGATATGCACTTCCCGCTATTCTTTATAAATGACTACGGTTGCTTATTAATTAAAGAACTTTAAAATTAAAAGACCGGCACTGATTGCTTGGGCAGTTAAAAATAAATAAGCAAAGCAAACTGGGAAACTAACGTGAGTCAGGTATTTGATTACGATTTAGTGATTTTAGGCGCTGGAGTTGGTGGACACGGCGCTGCCTTACACGCTGTTAGCTGTGGTCTCAAAACAGCCATTATTGAAGCGGCTGACATGGGCGGAACATGCGTCAACCGAGGCTGCATTCCTTCTAAAGCACTGTTAGCGGCATCTGGACGTGTGCGAGAGTTACGCAATGCTCACCACCTCAAGGCGCTGGGAATTCAACTGGGAAGTGTAGAGTTTGATCGGCAGGCGATCGCCAACCATGCTGGAAATCTCGTATCTAAAATTCAAGGCGACTTAACCAACAGCCTCAAACGTTTAAAAGTTGAGATCATCCGGGGTTGGGGTAAAATAGCCGGAATACAAAAAGTAACTGTGACGACAGATAGTGGTGAAAAAACAATCACAGCCAAAGAAATCATTCTTTCACCCGGTTCCATTCCCTTTGTTCCTCCTGGGATTGAGGTAGACGGCAAAACAGTTTTTACCAGCGACCAAGGTGTAAAGCTGGAATGGCTACCAGACTGGCTAGCGATTATTGGCAGTGGCTACATCGGCTTAGAATTTTCCGATGTTTACTCAGCTTTGGGCTGCGAAATCACGATGATTGAAGCCTTAGACCAGCTGATGCCAGGATTTGACCGTGACATTGCCAAACTGGCTGAACGGGTGCTAATTACTCCCCGCGACATAGAAACATATGTAGGGATATACGCCCAGAAAGTCATTCCTGGTTCACCCGTGGTTATTGAATTAGCCGACTTCAAAACCAAAGAATTCGTAGATGTGCTGGAAGTAGATGCTTGCTTGGTCGCCACAGGACGCATCCCGGCTACCCAAAACCTGGGTTTGGAGTCTGTGGGTGTCGAACTAGACCGTCGGAATTTTATCCCGGTTAATGACAGTATGGCGGTGCTATCAGCCGGTGAAGTAGTGCCGCATCTGTGGGCGATTGGCGATGCAAACGGCAAAATGATGCTGGCGCACGCCGCTTCTGCCCAAGGCATTCTCGCAGTAGACAATATCTGTGGACGGCACAAGGAAGTAGACTATCGCAGCATTCCAGCCGCAGCGTTTACTCACCCAGAAATGAGTTATGTGGGTATGACTGAAGCCGCAGCAAAGGAACTCGGTAGCGCAGAGGGTTTTGAAGTGAGGGCGACAAAAACTTACTTTAAAGGTAACTCCAAAGCACTAGCAGAAGGCGAAGCCGACGGTATGGCAAAGGTAGTGTATCGTCTCGACACAGGCGAAGTTTTAGGCGTCCACATTTTCGGACTGCACGCCTCAGACTTAATCCATGAAGCGTCCTCTGCGATCGCCAATCGTCAAACCGTCCACACTCTGGCTCACTTGGTTCACGCCCACCCAACACTTTCGGAAGTGCTGGACGAAGCCTACAAACGAGCAGTTGCCAATTAGGGCATAGGGCATAGGTAATAA
>CAZZXJ010000702.1:0-3562 GCA_964657905.1 uncultured Stigonema sp. | reverse complement strand
TCAACTAACAACTATCAACTATCAACTATTTAAATAGAGAATGGGCGAGCAGGGATGCCTGAGTGCGATCGCGCAAGTTTAAGTGACTAAGAATACTAGTTACATAGTTCTTAACGGTGTTCTCTGAGAGAAAAAGCGATTGGGCAATCTCACGGTTATTTGCTCCAGATGCCATTAAGCGCAACACGTCCAGTTCTCTGGGCGTGAGTTGTGCAAATCCTGGGGGTGGTTCAACGGATGGGGTTAGTGCAGGGAAGGACATGAGCGCTTTTTCAAACAATCCCGGTCCCAATTGGGTATGTCCTTTGTAGACGGATCGAATTGCCAGCGCCAGTTCATCAGGCTCAGTGTCCTTCAGCAAATAGCCCTTAGCACCCAGCCGCATCGCTTGCGAGACGTACTCATCATCATCGAAAGTCGTCAAGACTAGCACTTTAGTATGGGGATAGTGTTGAGCGATCGCCCCGGTTGCAGCTACCCCATCCATGATCGGCATCCGGATATCCATCAGCACAATATCGGGTTGCAGCTTGGCGATCTCCTCGAGTGCCCGTTGCCCATTTTCCGCCTCACCGATCACTTGCATGTCTGAATTGGACTCAAGCAGACTCTTGAGTCCCTGACGAATGAGGAATTGATCATCGACTAACAAAATCCGAATCATAATAACAGATTGGATAGTGGAAAAGAAACACAAATGCGGCAACCTTTTCCCGGTTGACTATGGAGATTAAACTGACCATTCAACGCTGCTGCCCGTTCTCGCATCCCTTGGAGTCCAAACCCAGTGGTATTTTGAGTTGGATTAAACCCATTACCATTGTCCTCAATGGAAAGAAGAAGCATCCCAGCCTCCTGCTTTAGCTGAACGCTCACAGCCTTTGCCTGAGCATGTTTGTAGATATTTGTCAGCGATTCTTGCACTATGCGGTACAAGGTTGTGTTCACTTCTGTGGGTAAGGATAATGGTAAATAGATTTTGCAGGACAGTTCAATCCCTGTATTATGCTGAAAATCCTTCAGCAGCTTTTCAATAGCTGATTCGAGTAATTGCCCTTGGAGCGGGTTTGATCGCAATACTGAAACCGAACGCCGGATTTCTAGCAACGCCTCAGCCCCTAGTTGCTTTGCCTGTTTGAGAAAAGTCAAAGCCTTGTCGTTATTCGATTGCCAGAACAGCAGGGCGTTATTAATCTGAATAGTTTGGGCGGCTAGGGAGTGTCCGAGTCCATCGTGAATTTCGCGGGCAATCCGGTTGCGTTCCTGCAAAGTTGCCTGGTCTTCTATTCGCAGCGCATAATGTCGCAGTTGCTCATGGGTAATTTCTAGTTCCTGATGGGCAATTTGCAACTGCTCTCGACTTTGCCGCTCTGCAAGTAAAGCGTTAATTAATAATAAAGCAAATACCAACGTCAAGCTAAACAACAACACAGAACTTAATCGCCAATCCCATACAGCTACTCTTAATTTCTCAGGTATGATGGGTCTTGACAACAGCAGTGTTCCATCGCAAAGGAAAGCTAAGCCCAATACGGTCAACTGTCCCGTAAGCCCGAATATTAGGCAACTACGCATCACCAGCACCAGACACAGCAGGAAAACGGAGCGAGTGGATAAGCCGTCTTCAGTAGCTGTCAGCACAATCAAGCCGAATTCCAGAGCATTATAAAGCAATTTTGCTCCCAACTTCTCAGTAGGCAGTCTTAAGCCCATCAAACCAAAGGCAGCAATCATGAGAACTCGCAGCAGCAACTGCCAGGACAACTGGAACGGCAAGAAGACTTCCATGACTACTGCCGTGACTATCAACAGCCACTCCAGATAAAGCAACAGGCGAAACGGTTGGGAAGTGGGACGCATAGGAAGTAGGGGGAGTAGGGGGGAGTACAGGTAACTCTTGACTAACAACTAACAACTAACCACTAACAACTCTTCTTCTTTAACAAATCTGTCTCTAGTTTTGATAGAGTCTTTCCTACTGATTTGCTACCCCTAGACTAGGAAAAAAGTCATACTACTTTTAGTACTTTTTTACTGATTAGTTTAGGAGTTCTGCTTCATGTAAACGTTTATGTCAATATTTAAAATTGATAATGTGAACCCGAACGCGGAGATTTCAACACCCATCAACTTAAGCCGATTGGAGGCTCTGATGCAAGACAACATTCCCAATGAAAGTTCAGCTGAGAATCACGTAGAATTGAAACTTAATCCTTCAAGCACCAAGCGGACTGGTGTGGTCTTAGTTAGTGTAACGTTGCTCGCTGCGCTGGGCTTGTTGGGTATCCATGCGGTTGCCAAGCCCAAGACAACTGGAAGGTCTGGAAGATCTGAAGCCAAAGGGCGGCTGGCGACACCTCCTGTGACTGTGGCGACAGTGACCCAAAAAACGGTTCCAGTGCAATTGCAGGCAATTGGCAATGTGCAAGCGGAGTCCACCGTATCGGTTACACCTCAAGTTGGTGGCATAATCACCGGAGTTTTCTTTAAAAAGGGTCAGGAGGTGAAAAAAGGGCAACTCCTATTCACGCTGGATGATCGCACGGGAAACGCCGCTATCCAACAAGCTAAAGGAACTCTGGCGAGAGACTTGGCGCAGGTACAACAATATAGAGCGACGTTAGCCAAAGACCTAACCGCAATACGACAAGCTCAGGCGAATCTGTTAAAAGATCAGGCCGCCGCCAAATATGCACAGGCACAAGCCGGTCGTTATGGCAACTTATACAAGCAGGGTGCTATCAGCCTGGATACAGCTCAGCAGTATTCCACCAACCGCCTATCGACGACAGCAACCCTTCAAGCAGATAGAGATGCGATCGCCAATGCGCAGGCAGCAATCAAGGTGGATCAAGCGGCAATCCAGAATGCACAAGGGGTCGTCAAGTCAGACGAAGGGGTATTGCAAAATGCTGAAGTGCAACTGTCGTACACTAAAATTTACGCTCCGCTCAGCGGTCGTGTTGGCAATGTTTTAGTGAATCAAGGGAATGTGGTTCAAGCTAATAGCACAAATGCCCTGGCAACAATCGACCAGATTCACCCGATTCAGGTTTCGTTTACTGTTCCAGAAGCGAATCTGCCAGATATTCAAAAGTATATGAAAAATAACAAGCTAACAGTGAGCGCCACTTTTCCCAACAGCAATGCTCCTCCAGTACAGGGTGTTTTGTCTTCTATAAATAATACGGTCGATAACACCACTGGAACCATACAACTTCTAGCTTCGTTTGACAATCCACAGGGGCAACTGTGGCCAGGTCAATATGTGAACACGGCACTAATGCTGAATACATTACCAAATGCAACCGTCGTCCCCTCGCAAGCTGTTCAGAATGGACCCAATGGTCAGTTTGTCTTTGTTGTCAAGCCTGACAAGACGGTACAAAACGTCCCGGTGACAGTTAGCAGTACAGTCAATGGGCTAGACGTAATCAACACCGGGCTACAACCTGGTGCAACAGTCGTGACTGACGGTCAAGCGAATCTTATTTCTGGTAACAAAGTGCAAATAAAACCTGCTTCGGGGTCAACAGGAGTCAGTAGTCAGGAGTCAGGAGTC
>CAZZXJ010000701.1:2496-3566 GCA_964657905.1 uncultured Stigonema sp. | reverse complement strand
TTACCGCCGCCGGATCAGTACGCCGTATTGCATGCTATCAAGACTGATCAGGATGCTTGGTGGTTCCAGAGGGTAACACGCGGAGAGCAGGAGATGCGCCGCATTAGTGCAGAACGAGGATTGGATTGGGACAAAATGAGTGAAGAGGAACGAGAGGCGTTTGTAGATGATCTGATGCATGAGGATTTCAGAATATCGCCATCGTCAGGGCGGCAGATTTCCTCGCTTTAGTCCATCATCCCTAATTTTAAACCGACAGGCAAGGGCGATCGCTTTCACGGTCAGTACTATAGCAATACGGTTCATTTAAGATAATTTACCTACCGTAAACCTTTGTAGAGAAGCGATGAACCCTTGTCTCTACACGGTCTAAAATTTTCGCCGTTCACCCTTAACTGAGCCGCATTGACTACTATAGCGCAACTTGATTGGATGCAATACATGGTAGGGGCACAACATTGTTGTGCCCCTACAAGCAACCTGTATTTCACTCAACTGAGAACTGCTATATTACAGATAAAATTCCCTAAGTGGACGTATAACTTGAGTTATTATGCAAGTCCGTAGGACGTTTTCAGGTGCATCTTGGGAGTCCCAGGTAGGCTACTGTCGAGGCGTAAGAGTTGGAAACCACATATATATTTCCGGTACTACACCAGTTGCTGAAGGGGGTGGTGTTTTTGTTCCTGGCGATGCTTATGGGCAAGCAAAACGCTGCTTTGAAATTATCCAAAAAGCTTTGCAAGACTTGGGTGCTGATACAAGCTGTGTGGTGCGAACTCGGATGTTTGTCACAGATATTACCCGTTGGGCGGAATTTGGACGGGCGCATCAAGAATTCTTTGGTGAACATCCGCCTGCAACAACTATGGTGGAAGTGAAATCCCTGATCGACCCGGCGATGTTGATTGAGGTTGAGGTAGATGCTGTTTGCCCGGATGTGTAGTCGGAACCGCCAAAGATAAGATGCGAACTATTCCAATACGGTTCGGATAAGACTTAATCCCCCCTAGCCCCCCTTAAAAAGGGGGGTTGGGGGGATCTTTTAGGGGTGGACATGGCTTTCCCGT
>CAZZXJ010000701.1:0-2396 GCA_964657905.1 uncultured Stigonema sp. | reverse complement strand
TAAACCAGATGCTCAAGTTGTAGATGGACAGCAACGCTTGACTACCCTTACTATTCTGCTAGCTACTTTACGGGAATTAGTACCAATAGAACATGCAAATGAATTGACCAATTTTCTTTACCAAAAAGGCAGCTTACTCTCTTGCACTTCTAATCGTTACCGTTTAACTTTTGCCCTGACAACTCAAGTGCTGCAAGAAGATGAATGGACACCCACAGTCATTGAGCGACGACACAAAAAACTGATTGCTGTTCTCAAGCAAGTTTGGCGTTTATAGCACAATCCGGTTCAGTTAGGGCTGATGGGTGGGAATTTATGGTGTGTAGAGACGTTGCATTGCAACGTCTCTACAAAGGTTGAGGGTAGGTACACAACTACTGAACCGTATTGGGTTATAGCATGAGACTGTTGTTGGGCGATCGCATAATATAGCGGTTTTGATTCACATTCAATAGACATCTTGTGGGGTGGAAAGGATTGCCCGCACGAACTCAACTTTGGGTGGTACTGAGCAATTACACTACTGCGACTTATAGCCAAGATTCCAGAGAAAACGGTTGTGCTTGCTGAATTCGGACAAAATCGCTGTCGGCAGAAACCAAAATGAGATTGTGCTGAATCGCTGTTGCCGCAATCCAGAGATCATGGTCATCAAATCCCAAATCTCCAACACTTGTACTCCGACGTTTACTTTTATCTTTAGGAGCAAACTGATTAAAAACTGCTGCTTTGAGTTGACTATAAAAAATGGCGGTTTCTTCGTCAATGAAATACAAGTCAACACCGCTCAAAAATGCTTGAACTGCGGCAAGGTTTTGAGCTTGTCGTTCTGATTTTTCGGTCATGTAGAGCAGTTTGTCGTAAGTGATAATACTGATGCCAATGTCACTGACAGAACGAGATTGCACAGTGGCAATGAGGTTAGGGGTGTTATTAATGATGTAACTGCAATGGTTGGTATCTAAGAGATACATAGAGACAGAAATCAAAACTGGGCTTTAGAACGGGTTTCGTAGACCGAACGAAGACAGTCTTCCAAATCATTGCCTTGCCAGGTTCCAGCAAATTTCAGCAGATCGCCCGCTTTGGTTCCTCGTTTAATTGGAGCCAGCCGACGAAGTGGGCGTTGACTAATAGTACTTTTATTTTGGAGGGAATCGAGGAAGTTGCTGACTAAGGAGAGTTGATCGGGTGGCAATTGGGCTAGTTGTTGTTCGATTTTCTGGCGCAGTTCCGGGTAAGTCATGAACACCTCACTATTTCGCTTGCCTATCTTCTCGACTTCTCAATTTTACAATTGACCTTAAGCCCATTGTTGAAAATGGCTAGTCTCCAGAGAGCGATGATTGTGGCGATCGCGTTGGGAGTTGCCATTGTTTTCCGCACTGTCACCAAACTGGTGCAGCAGCTTATCATTGGGCGATCGCGATGACTTCATGCTTTCTTCTGGGAGGCTTCATCTTTTGAAGTATTTGGTGTGACACCTTAAAAAAGTGTTCATTAATGCTAAGGACAGGGTGTGGCTGAAAACCTGATGAATTGGATTGAAGAATTCAGAACGATACTTACTCGACTACCGAATAGTCACCAAGCTGAGCTATCACACGAGCTAGATCGTCTGGCAAATGCAACCTCCCAGGAGGAAATGAAATTCATTCTGGCAGCAATAGACGTGGTAAACATCAAACACAACTGGCAACTGCCAAGCCCGGTTGATTTACAGTACGGAGATCGTGCCTTAGTCAGTTGTAAGGATGCGTCTCATCAATGAAACTCTCGTCGAAGCCAGCTATGGAGTTCCGTCCCAAACAACATATACAAATAGCTAGAAATACTGACACCTAAATTTCAGTAATACCACTTAAGGAATTGTATCTTTAACCACTGTAAAATAGTTTATAGCATCAGCGTTGGCTGTTATAGCGATAAAATACCGGACAAAAATTCATGAATACTAATGTCGAAGTACTTCAACCCTCAGGAATTTTAAACAACGTTAGTGGTAATCAGTTACGTCATGAAGTCAACGAAATTCTGACCACTGGAATCGATATTGTGTTGATTGACCTTAAAGATGTAAAGTTTATTGATAGCTCAGGTCTAGGAGCTTTAGTAGCGGCAATGAAAATGGTGCAAACCGCCGGAGGCAAGATTTTTTTCTGCTCTATCAATGAGCAAGTTAGGATGTTGTTTGAATTGACTCAATTGTCACGAATTTTAGAGAAATTTGCGGATCGCGATGAGTTCAATCGCCTGGTACTTGGAACCTCATGAGATACTGGAGGTGTTGCAAGATAGTTCTGTTAAAAAACAATTTTGGTCCATGTCAATAACTTTTCAACAAAAGAATAAGTTGGGAGCCAAGCAGATATACCTTGGGATTTCGTGGGCATGGG
>CAZZXJ010000700.1:0-3567 GCA_964657905.1 uncultured Stigonema sp. | reverse complement strand
ACAAACTAACTACTTAAGTACGTATACCTCCTCAGACTCTGTTCATAGGTTTGCAGCAGTCTCTGAGATTCCGTAAGGGTGATGCGATTTTCTTCTAAAGCGTGTTCACAACGCTGGCGGATCTTTTCCACCATATCCTCGGAGTTGTACTGTACGTAGCTCACCACTTCGCTCATGGTATCACCCTTGACGACGTGTTGAATCTGGTAGCCTTTGGGCGTCAATTGAATGTGAACTGCGTTAGTATCGCCAAATAGGTTGTGCAAATTGCCCATAATTTCCTGGTAAGCTCCATTCAGAAACATCCCCAGATAGTAGGGTTCTGCCGATTTGAAGGTGTGCAGTTCTAAAACTGACTTCACATCCCGCAGGTCAATAAAACGGTCGATTTTGCCGTCACTGTCACAAGTAAGGTCTGCTAAAATCCCTCGCTGCGTTGGTTCTTCACCCAAGCGATGTATGGGCATAATGGGAAATAGTTGGTCAATTGCCCAACAATCTGGTGCCGATTGAAATACGGAAAGATTAACGTAGTAGATGCTTGCCATAATTTTTTCAAGGTCTTCCAGTTCATCAGGTACGTACTCCTGCTGCCTAATTATCCCAATAATTTTCTGACAACAAGCCCAGTAGAGCCGTTCGGCTTTGGCACGTTCTGTAAGACTTAAAATCCCCAAGTTGAAGCGGCTGATGGCTTCTTCTTTGAATTGGGTTGCGTCGTGGTAAAATTCCTGGTAATTTTCCTGGTTGATGGATTGGTAGGTTTCCCACAGATAAGTGATGATGGGAGACTCTGTATCTTTTGGTTCTTCTGGTAGATCAGTGGGGATTTCGCTAGTACTTAAAACGTCAAAAATAAGTACTGATTGATGAGAGGCGATTGCCCGTCCACTTTCGCTAATTAGTGTTGGTACGGGAATACTGCGTTCAGCACAAGTGTCTTTTAACTCTGCCACGATATCGTTGGCATAGTTCTGCATGTTGTAGTTTTTCGAGGCGTAGAAGTTGGTTTGCGAACCATCATAATCCACTCCCAAGCCGCCACCCACATCAAGATATTTCATATCTGCTCCCAGCGTCGCCAATTCCACATAGATGCGACTGGCTTCCTGGATGGCATCTTTGATCACATTAATTGCAGAAATTTGCGAGCCAATATGGAAGTGCAATAACTGCAATGAGTTTAGTAAATTAGCTTCGCGTAACTTGTCAACTGCTTGGATAATTTCGGGAATTGTCAGACCAAATTTGGCGCGATCGCCGCTAGAAGTTCCCCACCGTCCCATTCCTTGGGTACTAAGTTTGGCGCGAACCCCGACAATGGGCTTAATGCCCAACTGGCGGTTTGCCTCAATCACGAGATCGACTTCTTCAACCTGTTCTAAGACGATAATCGGTGTTTGCCCTAATCTTTGAGCCAACATCGCTGTTTCGATATATTCCTGGTCTTTGTAGCCATTGCAGATTAACAGCGCTCCTGGTGTATCCAGCACTGCTAGGGCAATCATTAATTCTGGTTTGGAACCGGCTTCTAAGCCAAATTGATGGGGTTTACCAAACCGCACCAAGTCTTCCACTAAGTGTCGCTGTTGGTTGCACTTGACAGGAAATACGCCACGGTAAACTCCAGGGTAGTTGTAGCGGGCGATCGCTTTCGCGAAACAAGCGTTTAACCGCTCAATGCGGTCTTCCAAAATATCAGAAAAGCGAATTAACAGGGGCAGTCCTAAGTTACGCTGTTTAAGTGCATTGACTAATTCAAACAAGTCTAAAGAACCACCCCGATCGCCTTTGGGAGAAACAGTGACGTGACCTGCTGCGTTAATGGAAAAATACGGCTGTCCCCAACCTTCAATACGGTAAAGTTCTTCGCTATCCTCAATTTTCCAATAACGGGCTGTATCTGAAGTGGTACTCGGTGGCAGTAGCTTTTTTGCCTTGCGATCATTCACTTCTGCTTTGTGTCCGTTAACAGGTGGTTTTGCCACCTCATCTGATGCCGCCGTTGACTCAACTCCCATTTTTTCCTGACCTCCGTGTGTCACCCACGAATTAACAATGTAGCGCATTAATCTGGTGAACGCACATGCACCTAGAGATACTTTCTGAGCTAATCTCAGATTGGTCACTGATGACTAATGACTACTTTACTAAGAGGAGATAGCAATGGAACGTACATTCTTAGCAATTAAGCCTGATGGCGTACAGCGCGGACTAGTGGGTGAAATTATCCAGCGTTTTGAAATTAAGGGTTTTACCCTTGTTGGTTTGAAGTTTGTCAAGGTCAGCCGGGAATTGGCTGAAAAGCACTACGACGTTCACCGGGAAAGACCTTTTTTTGCTGGGTTGGTAGAATTTATCACTTCTGGTCCAGTAGTCGCGATGGTTTGGGAAGGTGATGGCGTTGTTGCCTCCTCTAGAAAGATTATTGGGGCAACGAACCCTCTAACGGCAGAACCAGGGACGATCCGAGGCGATTTTGCCATTAGTATTGGTCGCAACCTTATTCACGGTTCCGATGCTATTGAAACGGCGCAACGGGAAATTGCTCTGTGGTTTACGCCAGAAGAATTGGTAGGTTGGCAACCGCAATTGACGCCTTGGTTGCACGAGTAATGTAGGGAGTGGGGAGTAGGAAATAATTAAAAATGCAAAATTAAAAATTAAAAATGAAGAATTTTAATTCTTCATTTTTAATTCAATTCCCTACTCCCTTCTGCGACTTTGGTTTTTTGCGTTTCCTCGATTTTTTTCAAAGCTGTGACTTCGATTTTTTGGGTTTCCTCGATTTTTTCCGAATCTGTGACTTCAGTTTTTTGGGGGTTATCTGTAATTTCTAGGTCAGTGCGCTTGGAAAATCCCCAGGTTAAGATCAGGGCGATCGCAGTAATTGTTAACCACTCTGGTGGTACTAAAGCATCATTTACCACTTTGAGAAGGAGTCGCAAGCCCACCACTGCTACCGTGACATAGCCTGCGTCCTCTAAGTAGACAAATTCATCTAACCACTGGATAAACAAACCAGCCATATAGCGCAGGGCGATGACGCCAACGGTGGTGCCTGTGATTATTAACCACCTTTGATTAGAAACAGCGATCGCAGTGGTAACGCTGTCAAGAGAAAATGCTAAATCTGTGAAGGCAATTACGGGTATGGCTTGCCACAGTCCGTTAAAACGAGGACCATGGTGTTCATTGTCTTCGCCTTGTAGGTTCGTAAAATGTTGGAATACCAGCCACAGTAGGTAAGCTGCACCAAGTAGCTCAAACTGCCAAAACTTTTGTACCCAAGTAGCCGTCAGCAGTAAGGTGATGCGCAGGACGTAGGCAAATACTAAGCCGATGTTAAGTGCCTGACGTTCCAGCTTTTTGTCTCCCAGTCCTTGGGCGATTGCAGCGAGGGCGATGGCGTTGTCAGCAGATAGGATCGCCTCTAGAAAGATGAGGATGAGCAGGACTATGGGAGCTTCTATGCTGAAGTTAAGGTGAAGGTAATCAAAAATTTGGTCTAGCATTCGGTCTTCTCAAGCAGCGAAAGTTAAAAATTAGCAGCAACAGGGGATTTTA
>CAZZXJ010000699.1:0-3573 GCA_964657905.1 uncultured Stigonema sp. | reverse complement strand
TCTATGGGGTTAAGCGCACTCTTGGCACACCGCACACCGCACTTCTTTTTTGACTCTCCTGCTTTTAAGTAATTATTGAGCAAATAATTGTACATTTTTTCCGATTTTGTATGAGTGTCATCTATCCTCAAATCAAGATTATTATTTTATTTGTATTTTACGACACTTAATAGATAAAGGTGTAAATACTGTTGCTTTTTAGAAACTTATGTATTTTATAACACATAAATTTTACCATACCTGTGACTTTGCACGCTCCAACACCACCCAGACCAATTCATATCATTGCCTGTTGCGAAAGCCACTGGCGACATCTGCTCTAATTTAGTAATGACGGAAATATAGAGGTGGCAAGGCAATTATTTTCATCTATTGGTTGATGTTATCATAGACCACATCAAGCAACAGGTGAAAGCTAACTATAAGATATTGGGCATAATGCTGGGTTGTCTCTGAAGGACTACAAGCCAAAATAAAGGAGGTCTGACAGACCTCCTGCTTTCAGTCTTTTTTAGTCTTCGTGCATCTTAGTAGATGCGCCTTTAGCTGTGTGTTACAAAAGCACATTCCTATACCCTTTTATACTGTGGGTTCTGACCCTTCAAGCTCCCTCTCAAGATAGATAATAGCAGCTTACTAACTTGTTAGTTGACTGCTGTCATAGTTCAGGTATCAACATAAGTTCTCAGCCACCGATACCTGTTATTCAAACTTTGACCCATCTGTTGGTGACATATTGCATTCATTGGCGAACCATATGGAGCGCTACTGGAATAGCTGAAATAGATGTAATAAAAAATACACTACATATGTGTTACTAAAACATATCCCTGGATGACATCTTTTTTAACTGTCTATGTAGTTTTCCAGATGGTCGCCATGTCTGCATTAGGCTTATGTACAGGCAAGCTGACCTTGGTTAATGCCTTGAGGTCAGACCCCCTAAGTAGTTGGGCACTAGTACTCCACCAAGGAAACTTTGAGGAGTTCATTCGTAGTTAGAGCTTCAGCCCTCAAGAATATGAGGACTAAAGTCCTCACTACGAAACAAATGATCGCATACTAGTTGACTAGCGGATGGTACAATATATTACCCAAGATTTCCTATCTAGTAGTGACCTGGCACAGCTTTGGCTTCCACAAGCCAAATAGGTTGAGTGGTAAAACTTTTGTGCTATACTAGATAAATAGCTAAATGGCTAGTACAGGCATGTTAAAATGCAGTTGTAAACAGCCAAAGACTACAAACGGCGGCATAGCCAAGTGGTAAGGCAGAGGTCTGCAAAACCTCCACCCCCAGTTCAAATCTGGGTGCCGCCTTTCAACAAATGTACATTACTAATTATTGTCACTGCTGCGTGCTTTGCTAGCATTTACAAGCCTTTGAGCTTTGTGCTTAAAGCCCAAAGGCAGGAAGTTGGTCAGTGCATTTTATCGGCTTGGCTAAAAGGGCAAAAAGCGCACAATGCGCATTTTGAGTCAAAATAATGGATACGTTTCTGGATCTGTATCCATGTCGCTTGATGAAAAAATAAAAGAAGCCAACCAAAAACTTAAAACTGGTGGATCGCTAGTTCAAGTGTATCGCCGAGACAATCGGCTGTGGCTTCGAGGGAATTTGCCTCCTAAATCTCACCTTGGCAAAGAAAAAGATTATCGACTTTTCTACTAGCGAGCATGAGTTCGGAGATGCGATCGCCCTTACCCACCATCGTTTTCCACGTATCAAGCAAGACAAATGCCCTCTCGCCACCCAGTACTGGGTGTATCCCGGATTTACCCCAAATAAATGCACAGCGCTTTTTTGCTCTTTATTCCGATATTTATGTGCAACAGGTTCTCGTATTACGAGAACTTCAGCAATTTCTCCGCGCCCGACTCCTTTAGAGTTTATCGATCTACGAGCAAAAATCCTGCGAACATGCCATCCATTGTAAAGGGTAAGGATAAAGTCTGCGGTAGAATTGGAGATTACCACGTATGCTCCTCGCTCTGTCGCTCGCACTACCGCATCCCTCAGCCTTTGCTGATCATCTTGAGAAAATCCTGAAGCTTTGTAGGCGGTGAAAGACGCAGTACTAGAAAGCGGTTCATAGGGTGGATCGCAGTAGACAAAATCACCTTCACCCGTTGTGTCAACTATTTCTTCAAAATCTAAACTCTTAATACAGGCATTGCGTAGGTGAAGCGAAGCATGGAGAAGATTCTCTCGCTCGTAAAGTCCGGGGCAGGCAACACGCTTTCCGAAAGGAACATTAAAGATACCTTGACTATTTTGCCGATATAGTCCGTTGAATCCTGTTTTATTGAGAAAGACCATACGTGCTGCACGAAGTACCGGAGTATTCGGTTTTTGTGAGCGAAGTTTATAGTAAAACCTTTCAGAGTATTGATCAGCCAGTTGATCGAGAGCCTTCATGAGATCATCGGGAGTATCTCGTACTACGTTATATAATTCTATAAGCTCACGATTACCATCGTTAATCAGCGCAGGTACACCGGATTGAAGAGCAAAAAAAACTGCGCCACCACCCACAAAAGGCTCTACTAATCTATTAAACGTAGGAGGAAAATGCTCAAGCAACTGTGGCAAAAGCCCTGATTTTCCTCCTGCCCATTTAAGAATTGGTCTTACACGATTTTCAATATTAAACATGGCTTTATTCAATGATCATGAATCCCTAAAATGTAGTAGAGAAAAGGTTTTGTAGCATAGAATGCTCTTGAATTAAACATATTTCCTGATACAGGGCAGGCTACTTTACCCTTTTCCCCCCCTGGTCCTTTAGTACGAAGTTGAATAAATCCCCTTGATGTCCCCTTGCTGGAATACGACGAAATATTCCCTTCACCAACAATCGCCTTAATTTGCTCCCAGTAGAGTTTAATATTATTCACAAGTTCAGGATCCGACACATCAACAGGTCTGGGTTGATAGCGTACAGTTACCTTGATCGGTAAGATTGAATCATAGCTATGTCCTATAAAAATCATTCGGGAAAGTTTATGCCACAGCCCAGAATTCTCAAACTTTTCTAATAGAATTCTTTCCGGGTTCATCATTGTGATTGCCATAGTCTCCTTAGGCTCCCACTGTTCATATTTTTGGCTCCAAACAACTTTCACTGATTTAAGTTCAAAATCCTCACCATCTGGAGCTTGAGCATTTAATGCTGCTGTCTGAGCAATACGATCAAAAGTTTGACCGACCCATCCTTTATTTGCTTGAATAGTTACACCATGAGTAACAGCAAGCTCTGCTATGTTTTGCTGACCAATTATTCTTTTAAGGCGTTGTACTACCTCAAACCGTAAGTCTTTAGCCATGCATTTTTTACCCCTACTTGCGATCGCCCTTTTCCCAACTCTCTTTTTAGCACAGTAATCTAGTGACTAGATTATCTTCCGCTGGCGATCGCGTTCGTACCCCATCCCAAAAAATATTTTCTTACTTGCGATCGCCCCTACCCACCATCGTTTTCCACGTATCAAGCACGATAAATGACCTTTCTCATTGCGATCGCTATTAGACATCTCCGAAAAACAATGTAGAGACGCGAAATTTCGCGTCTC
>CAZZXJ010000698.1:0-3581 GCA_964657905.1 uncultured Stigonema sp. | reverse complement strand
TTCTTCTAATGTACAACTAGATATCCAGTTGTGTTAAGGGGGTTTAAAAAGAAAAGGGTGTTAGATTCCCCCGCGATCGTACCATCAATATCTACTACCAGCAGTTTAATGTCAAAGGCTGTTACGTCCCCAATGCTAGGTGATGTCAATTGGGTGGTAGATGCTTTCTGCATAAATTGCTTGCCAATGTTATGAAGTCCCAGTTAGAGATTAGCAGGCTCTAGTAGCGCTTCGCGGAATTAAAAATTAAAAATTAAAAATTATAAAAGCTGATGATGTAAGCTTTTCGCGCTCTTGTTGAATGGTTGCGCACGAGGCGCGCCCGGTGTACTTGCTGGGAGTGGTAGGGGGTAGAAGCAAGTGGCTAAAATAGGTGTATGTCCCAAAAAACACCTTTAAACCAGTTGGCTGACGATTTCGTAACGACAACACACCCCACATTCATCCTCATAGATGGACATTCCCTCGCCTTTCGTTCTTACTTCGCCTTTGCTAAAGGACGAGATGGTGGACTGCGAACAAAGACAGGGATTCCTACCAGCGTGTGTTTTGGCTTTCTCAAGTTCCTGCTGGAGGTGATAGCAACTCAACACCCACAAGCAATGGCGATCGCTTTTGATTTAGGCTTACCAACCTTCCGCCACGAAGCTGATGATACCTACAAAGCTGATCGTCCTGGGACACCAGAAGACTTCGTTCCTGACTTGAAAAATCTGCAAGAGTTGCTAGATGCCTTGAATTTGAAAGTTTTAACCGCGCCAGGCTATGAGGCAGATGATATTTTGGCAACTTTAGCACAACTCGCGACGGCGGGTGGGTATAAAGTCAAAATTCTCACAGGCGATCGCGATTTATTTCAACTGATCGACACAGAAAAAGAAATTAGTGTTCTCTACTTTACCCCAGAAGCGCTGAAGCGTAATACAACGAGCATCACCGAATTTGGTCCAGAACAAGTTAAAGAAAAACTGGGTATTTTCCCAGATCAAGTTGTGGATTACAAAGCTCTTTGCGGCGATAAATCAGATAATATTCCAGGCGTCAGGGGAATCGGAGAAAAAACAGCAGTGCAGCTGCTTAACACCTACGGTTCTCTTGACAAAATTTATGCTGCGTTGGGTGAAATCAAAGCAGCAACTCAGAAAAAACTTGTGGAGGGGAAACAAGATGCCGAAAAATCTCGTTATCTGGCAAATCTAGTTCTTGATGTGCCTTTAGAAGTTGATTTAGAAGATTGTAAATTAAAAGGCTTCGACACAAACGCCTTGATCCCAAATTTAGAAAAGTTAGAATTCAAGTCTTTTTTAGGCAAAATCAACGAACTTCAAAAGCAGTTTGGTGGCATTGAGGAAACACCATCGGCACTACTCCCGCAAGGGCGGGGGAACCCCGCCCCTACGGAAGATGATGATTTGTGGTTTTTCAGTGCTGCTGATACAGCAGCAGTTCAACAGCAAACTGCTTCTATAATTGAACCACAAATTATTGACACAGAAGCTAAACTCATTGAGTTGGTGAACCAACTGCAAAAATTCACTAACCCAGAGATACCTGTTGCTTGGGACACTGAAACTAGCGATTTAGAACCACGAGACGCTTCTTTGGTGGGAATAGGCTGCTGCTGGGGAACGGAACCAAATGAAGTCGCTTATATTCCCCTTGGACATAAAGCCGGGGATAATTTGAATCTAGATGTTGCACTCCAAGCACTACGCCCGATTTTAGAAAGTAGCCAGTATCCTAAGACGTTACAGAATGCCAAGTTTGACCGCTTAATTCTACGTTGTCAAGGAATTAAGCTAGCGGGAGTTGTGTTTGACACCATGCTGGCTAGTTACGTCTTAAATCCAGAAGGTAATAACCATAACTTGAGTAGCTTGGCTCTGCGTTACTTGGGTTTGACCGCGAAAAGTTATGCTGATTTAGTTCCTAAAGGCAAAACCATTGGCGATTTGGATATTCCTACCGTAGCAGAATATTGCGGTATGGATGTTTATACCACATTCCAACTCGTGCCAAAATTGCGCGAGGAACTACAGAAAATTCCGCCTTTATATAAGCTACTGCTGGAAGTGGAACAGCCGCTAGAACCAGTTTTAGCCCAGATGGAATACACAGGCGTCAGCATAGATACTGCTTATTTGCAAGAACTTTCGCAGCATTTAGAAACAGAGTTAGCTAAGTTTGAACAGCAGGTTTACGAGATTGCCGGAGAAAAATTCAACTTGGGTTCTCCCAAACAATTGAGCCAGATATTTTTTGAAAAATTGGGGTTAAGCACCAAGTATTCCCGGAAAATTCAAACGGGTTATTCTACAGATGCAGCGACGCTAGAAAGGCTGCAAGAAGTTGATACAACAGGCATTATTGATGCCATTATCGAGTATCGTACCCTATCTAAATTAAAGTCTACTTATGTGGATGCATTGCCAGCATTGGTGCGTCCAGATACTCAGCGAGTGCATACCGATTTTAACCAAACGGTGACATCCACTGGCAGATTGTCTTCTTCTAATCCGAACTTGCAAAATATTCCGATTCGTACTGCTTTTAGCCGCCAAATTCGTAAGGCGTTTTTGCCAGAACCGGGTTGGTTGATGGTAGCTGCTGATTACTCGCAAATCGAGTTGCGGATTTTGGCTCATTTGAGTCAAGAACCAGTGTTGGTTGAGGCGTACCAGAAAAATGAGGATATTCACACTGTAACGGCGCGGCTGATATTTGAGAAAGAAGATGTGACATCAGATGAGCGGCGGTTAGCGAAAACTATCAACTTTGGTGTGATTTATGGGATGGGTTCTTTGAGGTTTTCGCGCTCAACGGGTGTGGATAAGGCTAATGCTAACGAGTTTATCAAGCGATTTAACCAACGCTATGGCAAAGTTTTTGAATATTTAGAGTCCGTGAAGAAGCAAGCGATCGCCTTAGGATATGTTGAAACTATTCTTGGTCGTCGTCGATATTGTAATTTTGAAAGTAGCGCTCTGAGAAACCTCAAAGGTAGTAACCCAGAAGATATTGACCTCAGTAAATTAAAGAATTTGGGTGCTAACGATGCGGGTTTACTTCGCTCTGCTGCTAATGCACCAATTCAAGGTTCCAGTGCTGACATTATTAAAATTGCGATGGTAAGAATGCATGAGGTTTTGCAGAATTACCAGGCGCGTCTGTTGTTGCAAGTTCACGATGAATTGGTATTGGAAGTTCCCTCAAACGAGTGGTCAGAATTGCAGCTGCAAATTAAGTCGGTGATGGAAAGTGCCGTGTCGTTAACTGTGCCGTTGCTAGTAGATGTGCGTACAGGGGAAAATTGGATGGAAACGAAGTAGATGCATTCTATTAGGGAGTCAGAAAGAGACATTCCGGCGGAACGTCTGTAAGGGAGTCAGGAGTTGTTGACATTCTGGCTCCTGATTCCTTTTCAGATAAAAATTAAATTTGTGTTTGTCCGATTCATCTTCCAAATTTACATACTGTGTAGTTGATAGAGGTGGGAAAATGAATGGCAGGAATTGACTCAAGCTTTCACAAGTATCTAGCGGGAATGGTTTTTTTTCTGGTACATCAGGGCATAGGGCATA
>CAZZXJ010000697.1:0-3583 GCA_964657905.1 uncultured Stigonema sp. | reverse complement strand
CTCCTGACTCCTGACTCCTGATCTTCTTATCTAGAAGACGCTAATTTATCGGCAATACGTGTCGTTTCTGGTAGCCGATATTTTGGTGTGCAGCGCAATACGTAGTCAATTGCCGTAGGTAGACTGACTCGATGACCACTGGAGACATATACAGGCTTGACTCCGGCACGCGTCCGTAAAACTGCCCCAACTGTTTCACCTCTATGTGTTAGTGGTTGCCAACTACCTCGCACTTCTGGCAGGTCTTCATGCTTACCAACAAGCAATGATTTTGCTACACCAATTGCAGGTATATCTACAAGTAACCCTAAATGGCAGGCTATGCCAAATCTACGAGGATGTGCAATACCTTGACCATCACATAATATCAGGTCTGGTATTATTTTAATCTTTTCCATTGCATCTAGTATAGCTGGTATTTCCCGAAATGAGAGGAAGCCAGGGATGTAAGGAAATGTTGTGGGACGGTGTGCTAAGCTCGTTTCTTGTAGCTGCAAGTCAGGAAAACTTAGCACCGCTACTGCTGCACGGCTGATGGTACCATCTGCTTCAAAACCCATATCCACCCCAGCAACGTACTGCACGGGTTCTTTGAGTTGATCTTCGGTAATTACCTCAGCTTGCAGCTTTTCTTGAATAGCTATAGCTTCCTGCACATTTAGGGGCCAAGCATGGCGTTGATTAATCTTCATATTGTCATCAGTAATTTAAAGGTTTTAGGTTCTGAAATCGTTACCGAGGGCGGTGTCTCACTAACTATTAGTGCCACGCTAAAATTTTAAGTGTTTGTCAGGAAGACCAAATACTTTTTTCCAAATATACTAAAAAAAATTAGCATCACTCTGGCAAGTATCAATGATTAGAGAAGAATCCTAATAGCTAATTCTTATGCTAAAAATGTCAGTCACTTTATTTATCGAACCGCAGAGACACAGAGAACGCAGAGAAAAAATTGGAGAAATGCATAAGTCGGAATATAAATAATTAGCTATTAGCAATCAGCAGCATCAATAGAACAGGACTTACGCAAAAAAACTATCTATTTTCTCTTACTCTGTTTTCTGGTGCGCCTCTGTGGTTCGTTTACATTGGGCGCTGGCGAGGCTACACAAACAAAGCCGTGAGAAGTAGGCTAAGAAGTGACTCGCCCGTGTCGGCAGACTTTGTTTGTATAATCCTAGACTTCTAGTACAGGGGGTGCGGAAATAAAGATACCATTCAAAATCAGCGCCAAGCTGATGATGTAAACTTTTATAATTTTTAATTTTTAATTTTTAATTCAAAGGAAGCGGTACTAGTCTATCGTATCCATCAGTTTTGTGTATCCATTAGTCTTGCATTTTGTAGGCAATCGTGTGATTATTTGGTACAGGCTATCACTACTGGATTTTAGTCAGCAACCTCCCTCTGAAGACGGGGCGTCCAGCAAGCGCTCGATTGCACCAACTCGGAAGTTCTAAGCTGACCCGGTGACCAAAACAATTCGCAATTCGCAATTGCAAGAGCGCAATGCAATTTAAATTGCGCTCTTATAATTGGTTCATTTAGGGTACAAGCCCCCACCAAATCTTTAATTTGGTGGTCAATAATTCCGTGGTGGATTCAAGCCCCCACTGATTATCTTAATTGCGAAGACCGCAATTGCGAATTGCGAATTGCTTGTTGACGAGATGCCAATCATCTGGGCGGAGAGAGTGCATGAGTCGCGCTAAACCACCTTAGTGGCGACAGTCCATTTTTTTAAGTTTTATTGTGTGAGGAGTAATAATGAAAGCAAATCTACTAGCTTTTGCTGGTGGAGTAAGTTTCCTGTGCTTACTCGCTGGCTTGTTACCTTTAAAAGCATCTGCCTCTTCAAAGCCAGATACCTCAAGCCCCTCAGTATCCCAACCTTTATCTCAGCAAGGGGGCAACACTCCCAGCGAAGACAGCCCTTCCGCGCCATCAGATCAGGCGAAGGATCAGGTAACCTCTGTATCCCAACTCTCAGATGTGAATCCTACTGACTGGGCTTTCCAAGCGCTGCAATCTCTGGTCAAGCGCTATGGTTGTATTGCTGGGTATCCCAATGGCACTTACCGGGGCAACCGGGCTATGACTCGTTATGAGTTTGCGGCAGGTTTGAATGCCTGTCTGGGTCGCGTTAATGAACTGATTGCTACGGCAACAACTGACCTAGTAAGAAAAGAAGATTTAGCCACACTCCAAAAACTACAAGAAACATTTGCGCCTGAACTAGCCACACTGCGAGGTCGTGTGGACGCTGTGGAAACTCGTACTGCTCAAATAGAGGCTAATCAGTTTTCTACCACTACAAAACTGAATGGCGAGGCAATTATTGCAGTAGCTGATGCTGGCGGAGGTGCGCCTAACACACCTAACCCTAATGCCATTCTAGTTGATCGGGTGCGGTTGAATCTCACCACCAGCTTTACAGGTAAGGACTTATTGATTACTGGTTTGCAAGCCTATAATCTAGGCGGTGGTACTAGCAGTCTTGGCGGTGCTTTAGGCTTAGTACCAAGTGGTCCTTTACAAGGTCTGAGTGCTAGCAGTGCTCGCCTGAGTTTTGAACCCCAAATTCCTGGCACCGATGTTGCCAACCTATCTTCTATTGGTTCCAACTCAGTTCAACTTTATAAACTGGCTTACATTTTTCCAGTCGCAAAAAGTCTGAGTCTGTTTGTCGCGCCTCGAGCTGAATCAACGGATGCATTTCCGGCGATCACCCCTTTTGCTAATGAAGGACAAGAGGCGGTTTCTCGGTTTGCGGGCTATAACCCTGTGGTTCGCATCTCAGGAGGTACTTCTGGTTATGGTCTGGCATCTGCTGCGGGCTTCGTTTGGAATGTCTCGAAAAAAGTGAACTTAGCAGCCTTTTACGCGAGTCCTAACGCAGCAATTCCATCTAAAGCTCCTGATATACTTCCCGGAGTTTCTGGTACGCCACTGGGAGCAGGCGTTTTTAATGGTAGCAGTATTGAGGCAGCGCAACTGACCATCAAACCCAGCAAAAGTTTAGATATTGGTTTCAACTATGCCCATAGCTATCATGAAATCAACATTCTGGCTACAGGATTAGTTGCTAAGGATCTTGGGGGGGCTTTGCCTGGGGTTGCTGCTGGAACACCTGTCCAAATTAACTCGGTGGGTGGTACATTGACTTGGCGGTTTGCCCCGAAAATTGCTTTCTCTACCTACGGTGCTGCCCTCTTCGTTCAAAATGCTTCAAACCGCGTTGATGCTTCTACTACCTTTACCAGTTGGATGGTCGGTCTTCATTTCACTGACCTCTTTAAAAAGGGTAACAATGCAGGTCTCATCTTTGGACAGCCGCTTTTTGTTAGCGATGCTGGTGGTGCTGCTAGTTTGAGCCTTCCAGGTGAGCGCAGAAATACTCCTTACCATTTAGAGGCTTACTACCGCTTTAAGGTCAGCGACAATATCAGCATTACCCCTGGAGCATTTGTCCTCTTTAATCCTGAAAGTGATAGTAGAAACGAAACAACAACAGTGGGTGTACTCCGCACCACTTTCACTTTCTAGAAGACAGGAGTCAGGAGTCAGAAGACAGGAGTCAGGA
>CAZZXJ010000696.1:0-3587 GCA_964657905.1 uncultured Stigonema sp. | reverse complement strand
CGAATGACGAATGACTAAATCCGCCAACACCTGCATTTGCCCCCAAGTCATCTCAGTTTCGGGGTCGAAGGGTTCATAGGGGGATGCCTCGGAAGTCGGGTAAAAATGTATTGTTTGCCACCCCATCGCCTCTAGCTGCGAAGTCCAGCGTCCAGCTTCCTCCAGAGTGGCACAGACCACGAGCAAATTCTGTCCCGCTGTTTTCGCCAATGCTGAAGCCACCAAGCCTTTTGGCAGGCGGGAAATGCCATCTAACCGCAACTCTTGTTGCCGACCTAACTTGGAAAGGAGTTCAGTGGTGAGCGGAGATCGCCCTAAAGCACGCACAATGGAAGAAAATGCCATAAGTCTATAAACAGATGGAAGTCTTTCTGACAGGCAGGCAAAATAGTAGTACCTACCACAACTATTTTAAAAGTGTCAAGAGTGGAAAAAGTCTGACTCTAGAGTCATTAATCCCTAGTACAATGACTACTGAATAATCGCGCTCTATATGGTACAGTGATGTGCTTCTACTGACTAATGACTAATGATTAATGAGTAATTTTTCTATATTCACAGCCTTAGATTATAAGAAAACCCTCGATACTAGATATTAAGAGGTTAGAGTTAAGCGCAATTTGCTGATGATATCGGCAATTTTAGAAATGTCTCCAGCTATCGAAATTCTAATTATTCTTCTTTTGGTCCTCGCCAATGGTCTGTTTGTCATGTCAGAATTGGCGATTATTTCGGCACGGAAGGTGCGTCTACAACAGCTTGCTAATCATGGGGATGCCAAAGCCCGTGTTGCTTTGGAACTCGCGTCTTCGCCGAATCAATTTCTCGCTACCGTTCAGATTGGGATCACACTCCTTGCCATTTTATCTGGTGCCTTTGGTGAATCGGTGATAGCTAAGAGACTAGCACCTATCTTAAGTCTTATCCCTTGGCTGGCATCTTACAGGCAAGCGATCGCTTCGGTGATAGCAGTTCTAATTATCACTTATCTAACACTGATTATTGGCGAGCTGGTGCCTAAGCGGCTGGCGTTAAACCACCCGGAACCAATTGCTTCCATCGTCGCCATCCCCATGCGGATGTTAGCTACAATTGCTTCTCCTATTGCTTATTTATTAGGCATTTCTACAGAAGCAGTGTTGCGGCTCTTGGGCATTAGACCCTCCACAGAGCCACAAATTACAGAAGAAGAGATCAGGGTTTTGATCGAGCAAGGCACTGAGGAGGGAACCTTTGAGGAAGCAGAACAAGATATGGTGGAGCGAGTATTTCGTTTCGGCGATCGCCCCGTCAGCTCCTTCATGACACCCCGACCGGATATTGTTTGGCTAGACTTAGAGGATTCTGCTGAAGAAAACCGCCAAAAGATTATTGATGGTGGCAATTCTCGGTATCCAGTTTGTCAGGGGGAACTTGACAATGTACTGGGTATTATTCCAGTGACCGACTTGTTAGTCCGATGCTTCAACGGCGAGAAGTTAGATTTGACGGTGGGATTGCGACAACCCGTATTTGTGCCAGAAAGCACTCGTGGCTTGAAAGTTTTGGAGTTATTCAAGCAAGCCGTCACTCACATGGCGCTGGTAGTCGATGAATACGGCGTGATTCAAGGATTAGTCACTCTCAATGATGTGATGAGTGAAATCGTTGGCGATGTTCCTTCTGATGATAGTCAGGAAAATCCACAAATTGTGCAACGGGAGGATGGTTCCTGGTTGTTGGATGGGATGCTGTCTGTAGATGAGTTTTTTGAACTTTTCAATATGGAACAGTTGCAGTACGAAGGTAGAGGTAGCTATCAAACATTGGGTGGTTTTGTCATGACCCATCTAGGTCGTATCCCCGCAGTCGCAGATCATTTTGAATGGCAGGAAATGCGTTTTGAGGTGATGGATATGGATGGTAATCGTGTTGATAAGGTGTTGGTAGTGCCACCAAATACATCAGCCAATTCGACGAAATCTGACTAGCAATGGTAGCAAGGCAAAGCGATCGCAGAAACAGACACGCAAAAATTTTCTCCAAGGCATGCATTGATCAGAAGTGCATAAGTTGATTTGATTGAAAACTAGTAAGAATCAGCAAGGTTAGCTCTGAAGCTTAACCTTCTGTTCAATCAAACTCAACTTTTCCAGGAGAAAATCATGACTGCTAATACAGTCAGTAAATCGCAAAGTTTTTCGCAAGGGCGATCGCCAATTAAATTCTCCGTACACATTAGTTACAAAAAATACGGTTCTTCAGTACTTGTTATGCTAAATTAATAATTTGGTAGGGGGAACAGGGAACGGGGAACAGAGAAGAAGGAAAGAAGGAAAGAGGGACTATGATTCTAGCTTCTTAATCAGAGCAATAATCATTCGACTCCATAGCTCTAAGTAACGAAATAATTGGTTCTATATCTTCTTGTTTAGATAATCCTACTCGGTGAGATAAAATAACATGAGTTTCTAATTCATTAACTGAGCCTTGAGAAATATTAAGAAATCTGATGTATTCAGCTGTTGATCTTCTCCCATATCCCTCGGCGATATTAGCTGGAATAGATACCGCTGATTTTCGGATTTGTTGCACCATGCCATATAACTCATATGAAGGAAAAGTTTTAGTCAAAAAATAGCACTTTTCGGCTATGTCCATACCCTTTTGCCAAATTTTTAAGTCTTTAAAATCATTAATTTCTGCCATTTATCCTCAAATAATAATTAGGTCTTGCTGAAAAAGTCCTCTGGTGAGGGTAGAGAGATCTTAACTCTTAACAGTTTAATACTTAATTTTTCCCATTTTAGTTATTCAGTACTTGTTATGCTAAATAAAAAATTAAAATGCCAATTTAATAAGCATCTAATTTGGAAGTTATGAAAGTTTCTAAATCCATAAGCCGAGCGTTTAATTAGCTTGAGTTTGTTATTGATGCCTTCAACGGTACCAATAGTTGTGCGATTATCAAAGTAAGCAATAATTTCATCAAACCAGCGAATAATAGTACTGTTGCTATTGGGAAAATATTTTTGAGATCGCCTTGCAATGACTTTTGACGTATCTAGATCTATTAATACTGCACAGTAATTACCATGACCTTTATTCAGAGCTATTTCATCAATTCCAAGTATTTTTAAATTCAAAGGTTTTAAATTTGTTAATACTTCAGATGCGTCTTTTAACATTCGTTCTATTTCTTCTGTTGTCACAATACCTTTCGATGCTACACTATGAATATCATTTTCCAAAACGTCTTTGATTGTCTGATTCGCAAGTCTTTTTGTATAAGTTCTTTTTTTGCTCACAAAATCTAGCTCCTCGCTAAATGGTTTTTCACATATTTCACATTTGAATTGTCGTCTATTAACTTCTAAAAATACTGGTTTTTCTCCACAAGGCAGGTCTTTAACAATATGTCGATGATTTTGATGTAATCTATGGCTTTTCTTACCACACCTCGGGCAATTACTATATATTTTTTTTGATTCGGTTTGTAAAATGATTCCAATCCCATCGTGAAGGCGATGTGATCTAACTTTTATATTGTCTAAATCAAGAAGTTCTGTTAGAACTTTAATATCTCTTTTGCTAGCCATAGATGTAAA
>CAZZXJ010000695.1:0-3597 GCA_964657905.1 uncultured Stigonema sp. | reverse complement strand
CTAGTAATATATCATTGCACTCTTCGTTCTAGCAAGGAAACTCAAAATGATTATCGACCCAGAAAATGTACCTCGTCGAACAACTACAATTTACCCTGATCAATTTAAGCCGCTTCTGGCAGGACGGGTAAAGCAGGCGTTAGGAAATGCGGCTGGATTGAAAAATTTTGGTGTAAACTTGGTCACACTTGCGCCGGGAAGCTGCTCCGCCCTCAGGCATTGGCATACTCGACAAGATGAGTTTATCTATGTGATAGAAGGTGAAGTCACCCTAGTAACTAATGCCGGAGCGCAAATCCTTAAACCAGGAATGATGGCAGGTTTCCCTGCTGGAGAGGAAGATGGACACCAACTTGTAAATCGCTCTAATGCAGTGGTTGTTTATTTAGAAATTGGCGATCGCACCCCCGAAGAGGAAGTAGAGTACCCAGACGATGACCTGATCGCTAAAGCAACTCCTGATGGTCTGATTTTTACGCACAAGGATGGTACTTTGTACGAGAATTAAGTATTTAAACGTAGGGTGGGCAGTGCCCACCCTCACCTTGTAACTCATACATATAGCGAGTAATATTCTTACCATAAGTCTTATGAGTAAACAAATAGAAGACATTTACAACTTTCTGAAAGTATCTGACTCAATAGCCACTTCAGGACAACCAAGTACAGAACAGTTTGAGGCAATCAAAAATTCAGAATACCAAGTAGTTGTGAACCTAGCACTGTCAACATCGAGCAACGCTTTACATAATGAAAAACAAATAGTGGAAGCTCAAGGTATGCAATACGTCCATATTCCTGTGGTTTGGGAAAAACCTACTATTGAGAACGTGACGGAGTTTTTTAGTGTTATAGAAGCAAACACTGATAAGAAAATGTTTGTCCACTGTGCTGCCAACAAGAGAGTTTCAGCTTTCATGTATCTTTATCGCCGCCTGCATGAAAACATGAGTGATGAAGAGGCAAAGAAAGAATTACATCAAATTTGGGTTCCGAATGAAACCTGGCATAAATTCATTGAACAGGTAACTGAAAATTATCGGTAATATCTCTCATTTCTAGTTCCCAGTCAGACATTGGGAACTAGAATGACTAAAAAGCAAAATTAATCGTACCAGGAGACTGAGCACAAGCTATGTCAATCGTATTAAGTTAATAGAAATTTAGAATGCGATCGCCACTTAAAATCACAAAAGGTGGGAGCGCAATTATGCTAATCTTAATTAACCTTAGCATTTTTCCCTAAATCCCTCTTTTTCTCTGCGTCCTTTGCGTCTTGGCGGTTCAATATTCCCACTATGTCTTCAGTTCCCACAATTCAAAGCATATACACTGATGGCGCTTGCACAGGCAATCCTGGTCCTGGGGGTTGGGGTGTGGTCGTCTACTTCCGCCATGGTTCAATTCACGAAATGGGCGGTGCATCCCCTCACACTACTAATAATAAGATGGAGATGCAAGCGGCGATCGCCGCCCTCGAATTTCTCAAAGCATCTGGACAAACCGAACCCATCACCCTCTACACAGACAGCGAATACCTGATCAACTGTGTTACCAAGTGGGTGAAAGGCTGGAAAAAGAAAGGTTGGAAAAAGTCTAATGGGGAGCCAGTTCTCAACCAAGACCTATTGGAAAGCTTGGATGAACTCAATAGCCCACAGGTAAAATGGGAACACGTCCGGGGTCATGCAGGTAATGAAGGAAACGAACGCTGTGATGTGATTGCTCGTAACTTTGCCAACGGCAGAAATCCATCCCTACAACAACTTGCTCGCTCCAATTCTCACCCATCTTTACCACCAAAAAATGAGGTAAGTGTATCAATAGTATCTGATTTTGATTCTAACACTACAATAATTAACAAAAAGATACAGGAAATCAGTACTCTGGGAACAGATATAACTAATATGGAACCATATATTGCGTCTGCTACAACCACAAGCGAGGAAATACCACGTGAGATGAGGGTAGCCCAACTCCGCAACTTGCTCGAAACTCTCCATATTGCTGACGAAATTGCTGACAAAGGCTACTTAATCACCAGTTCCGAATTGGCAGACCTAATGGATGTTCACGCTAGTGCTGTCACCAGTCGGGGAGATGAGTGGCGCTGGCGGAACTGGATAGTCTCACGGGTACGACGGGAAGGAAATCAAATTCTCTGGGAACTGGAACGAGGCGATCAGGTTAACAATGAAAATGATGGGGAGTAGGGATTGTTAGTTGTTGGTTGTTGGTTGTTGGTGATTAGTACTATCTACTAACAACTAACTATTAAGCGCTATACTTTCTTCCCCGCCACTCTCGTGGAGTGCGAAATGCAGACAAGAAAATTCGCAGCACCGCTATTGGATCAGCCAAAGGGGATAGCCAGAATAACCAGCCACCTTTTGCTTGGCTGCGGTCGTAGGAAGGTGCGATCGCTCCTAGCATTGCGAAGCGAATCACCAGCAGAAATAAATTCAGTCCCAATAACAGGAGAGGTGGAGTCAGGAATGGGTAGGGGCGGGGTTCCCCCGCCCTTAAGGGAGTGGGGATTGAGGAGGAAAGAAATAAGGCACTGAGCATGACTAAAAGGGGTAGCGCCTGGACTGAGGTTAGGAGCCATAAATCACCCCAAATTTGAGCGCGGGAGGAAGCGTCTTTCAAGTCAAGGCTTCGCCCCCATTCTTTCCACGTCTCCATCGCCCCTTCATACATCCGCACTTTCAGCACCTTCGCACCATCTAAAAAGCCTACCTTAAACCCACTCGCAGCTATGTTTCGTGCCAAAGTGACATCATCACAAAAAGAACCACTCGCACTGGTATAACCATTTACAGCAGTGAGAACAGAGCGACGGCACAAAAAGCACTGCCCATTCGCCATTACTCGTTCTGGTTGCTCCGTGTGTATACCAGTTGGGGCAAATCTGTAAAGCAGAGTCATCAACAACGCCGGTTGCAGCCAGCACTCCCCTGGATACTTAAGGATAAACTGGGGCGAAAGGGATACTAGGTCATACTTTTGGGCTTCTGCTATCTTCACCAAACCAGCAATCAAGCCAAAGGATGGTTGTGTGTCAGCATCCATACCGAGAAACCACGTGCTCGCTTCTGAACTATACAAAAACCCGTTGTGCAATGCCCAAGGACGCCCCACCCAACCAGAAGGTAAGGGGTCATCTGTGATTAGGCGAAAGCGGGGATCTTGCTGCTGTGCGTCTTTTATCAAGTCGGGAGTGCCATCTTGGGACTTGCTGTCAACAACGATAATTTCCCGAACTTCGTAGCTTTGTCTACTTATCCGCTCTAACAATGGACCAATGCGAAGAGCCTCGTTTAGGGTGGGAATAACGACGCTGACACTACCTAAAAGTTCTGGTGTGGGGGTTTGGGGTTGAATTGGAGGCTGGCGGAATGGTCCAGTCAGGAGGCGCGACAGCAGAATTGCTGCCGCGCTTCCTTGGATTAGCAGCAGTAAAAGTGAGATAGCACTTGCTATTGTCCAGGGATTGACCACAGCAAAAATACCTAAATAGGGAATTGGGGAATTGGGGAATTGCTAATTGCTAATTGCAATTCCCTAATTAACAACTAACAACCAACAACTAACAAT
>CAZZXJ010000694.1:0-3617 GCA_964657905.1 uncultured Stigonema sp. | reverse complement strand
CAACGGGCCTGTTCGCGATCGCACTCCGAATTATAGCACTTCTCAGTTGTGTGCAATACGCTGTGTAGAGACGCGAAATTTCGCGTCTCTACATTTATTTTTTGAACGTGTATGTGATTCAAATGAGAACCGCTATATTTTGTTCCTTGGTACAAGTAGTTCTAGAGCTACTAAAAAGCCCCCACTACATGGCTTGCCATGCAGTGGGGGCAGTCTACCTTATTTACTTGGATGCAAGGAGATTTGACACCTCTGCGTGTGCCAACACAACGTCAGGTTCACGCTGGAGAGCAGCGTAATATTTTCTTGCAAACCCATTGCCTACCTCAGACGGCGTGATCAGCGTACGGGCATCAGCAATCAAATTTTGGAACTTGTCCAGCGATACAGGTTCATCTGCCCATAGCATTTCATCAATTTGGACAACAAGTTGAGAAATGCGATGTAGCCAAGCAAATTGTTCATGCTCAATGACGAGTTGAAGAAGTTCTGTGTTTGATACTCGTCCACGTATCTGTTCGTAGGTGATGCGTTCTGAATCAAGCAACATCCGGTGAAGGTGTAGCAATTTATCTCGCAAATCACGCAGATGTTGATGTTGACGTATTCTTTGTAAAAGTATGTTAGAAGTCAATGGAACCTATCCTCCCATTACGATAGTCTTCAACTGCTTGAATAATTTCTGCTTCGGTATTCATTACGAAAGAACCATCAGCGAACAACTGGTTCGCTCTTGTAGTACGTCAGCTTTAAGCTGCTAATCCAATGCTACTCGCGCCCCATGAATTCGCGCTCATCACTTCCCTACCATCGCTTGCACAAACAGCACTATTTGCCCATCACCCGTAGACTCCTTGTTGTAACAAGTTTGACTAAGAAAATTAAGTCTTATTAATGCCGCTCTTTGACTCCTTATTGCCCTAGTTTTCAGCTTAATTCACTGCCACCAAGAAAATGGGGATAGTGCAACATTTGTATCCTCATGAAAGTCTGTCTAGCTCAGGTCATAAAACCCAGACGGCAAGAAGCTGGTGGTCTATTTAACCCAAAACCAAGTCGTTACGTTGTTTGTCGGAACACACCGTAATCAACATCATTTCAATAAATATTTCATCTATAAAAATATTCATATATCGATTATAATATTATCTAAAAAGTAATAGATAGAGCTTCCACCACTTAAATATAAGTGGAACCCGAACCTTCAGAGGTACAGAAGTACTATCGCCATGGTGGAGGAGATCGCTCTGGCTTCAACCTTTTTTCATGATCCTAGGTAAGAGTATTGCAATAAATAAATGATCCAATCTTGTGGGGGAGCCAGCGCGGCAGGAGGGTCTACCGACAGAAGCGACTGGCGCCCTTGCATCCTTGCCTAAGACTGAGGTATCTAGTTCTTCCAGTTGTCCCAAGACTGATTAAAAATAGAGGTATTGGGAAAGGCGATGGGGTTACCATTGTTTATGAGTTGGCGTTGCAGGAGTTCGAGTTGCGATTCGGCTCTTGGTAGTTCATCCACTAACTGGTAAGGCATCACCCCTTGGGACAAAGCAAAAGCAGCTGTAGTCCCAGCCGCCGCCCCAGATGACCATTCAAAGGAATGCACCCGATAAGCAGCTGCTGCAATGTGACTGGTAGCAATACTTTTACCAGCAACTAACATATTGTCAATTTTTTGGGGAATCATTGTCCGCAGAGGAATTTGGAAAGGATAGGCTAAACCTGCTGCTTGGCGCTCACCTTCACGTTCTGTGTTACCATTAGCTTCTGGAGGTTGCTTGGTCATGCAGGGGTGAAAGTCAATGGCATAAAACCCAATTCCCACGGAATCAGGATAGATGGTGGAGCGAGTTCGCAGTTTCACATCCTCTAACGGCTTGTGACCACTCAGTACGGCTGGGATGTTCAACCCTGCCAAGGATATCTGCAAGCTCCGATACATTGACTGTGAAAGGGTCTTTTGGTAATAATCGTTCCGAAAGTTATGGCGAGAGATATCAATTTCCGTTACGCTCAAGCCTTGAGGATATCCCCAAGCAGGTCTGCCGATAATCCGGCGTCCTTCCCTGATATAGGGGTATTTG
Source organism: uncultured Stigonema sp. (assembly GCA_964657905.1). Lineage (GTDB taxonomy): Bacteria > Cyanobacteriota > Cyanobacteriia > Cyanobacteriales > Nostocaceae > Stigonema. The sequence continues at coordinate 1,533 of CAZZXJ010000694.1, read as the reverse complement.
GACAACCCGTGCATCGTCCCCATTGGCGAATCTAGTCCAGTTAAATAGCGGTTGTTGGGGTACGGCTTTTTGACACCGACGCCCAACTGAGAATCAGTGGTGCCAGCCACCAGCCAGTAGAAATAGCCCATAGCCAGTTCTTCAGCATGGTGTAAACTCTCTACCCGCAGTCCACCCATCCACTTTCCTGGCTCTAGCTGACCAGTGGCTTGCAACTCAGAGCGATCGTAAACTAGGTTATCTCCGGCAGTTCCGGGAGCGTAATCATTGCCAGAACCCCAGTTTTGCATAGAAATGTCGCCAAGCGAAATTTTGTCAAAGCTTTGGTGATGTCCCCAGATGCGACGGTAAGTGAAAATTTTGGCAAAGGTATATTTGGAATCCTCATAGCTGTAGTAAGGCTCGTATTCAGGATAGAAGGATGGCATGGTGTGAGGCTGGGAATCTTTAGTCGCCTCCATTGCAAAGGTATAGGTAAAAGCTTGAGTACAGAATGAGTACTGAGTAACGCTTGAGGAAGAAGGATCTGCGTAAGAACGAGCATCGATACCTACATGGTACGGAACATCAGCTAGGGCAATGAGTTCACCAGTTTCAGTGGCGTCCACAACGTACCAATCAACAGGCTTTGGCTTTTGTGTAGATTTAGCAGATTTGGGTACGAAGTGTACAATTGTTTTCTCGAATCTGGGGGAATTTTCATACCTATAGGAATCTTCGATGGTTTGAGAGAGAGGTTCGGTATTTAGGGGTGGTGTACTTGGGGTGGGACGATGCTGGATGGCGATCGCACCTGCAATCAAATGACCAGATGGGTTGATTTCCAGTTCTTTAATCGCAGTATTGGGAAACCACTTGAGTGTGCCTTTACCTCGTTTGGCGGCATCCTGTAACATAGAAAACAGTATGCGGTGAGCATCACGGGGAATAAAACAGGCGACGCTGACCCAGCAGTGTCCCGGATTGAGTTCACCATAATAGTTTTGAATCCGCCGCCGTAATTCTACGTAGCCACGAGGGTAATATAGAAGCTGCCGCTGAGTTTTGATCTCATCTAATGCGGAAGTTCCTTGGGATGATATTTGTCCGCCTACCCAATCGGTAATCTCACTCAGGCACACAGTCTTGCCAGCGAGCAAGCTTTCGTAAGCTGTAGCAGCACCGGCAAGTCCACCCCCAGCGACCAAAATTTCACACTCTACTGTTTGATCCGGAGTTCGGGGCGGTGTGGCAAAAGCAACTGGCATAACTAATTCCAGTAGAGTCAAGCATAGAGAGGAGATATGAATTAGTGATTTGTGCATAGGGCATGGGGCATGGGTGCGTACACGGATGCCCTATGCCCACGCTTGCCAATACGAGCGAGGCGTCGATTCGGACCACCCATACAATTTGTGTGATTCGGAGCCGTTTTATTTGAAGCGATCGCTCATTTTTATCAGATCTCTGGCTACTGCTTCCATGTTGTAGAAGAATGAAGCAAAGCGCAACATTTCCCCTACGGGATAGTGATTACTCTCAACTTTTTGCAAT
>CAZZXJ010000693.1:0-3623 GCA_964657905.1 uncultured Stigonema sp. | reverse complement strand
ATCATTCATAATTCATAATTTATAGTGGCGGATCACTTCGGCAAGGGACCAAGCTTGAGCGATCGCTCCTCTAGGTGTATGAGGTTCCTCACCATCAAAAATCTCAGAAATTGAGCCAAGACAAGTACTGGAGATCAAGTGATCTAGCAGGGGTTGCCAATCAAAGGGTAGTGCTTCTTCCTTGTAAAAACGCTCCCAAGCACGGATATAAGGACCAATTAGCCAACTCCAAACAGTGCCTTGATGGTAGGCGCGATCACGCTCTCTTGGGTCGCCCATGTAGTTGCTAATATATTCTTGGTCATCGGGAGCGAGACTACGAAGACCATAAGGGGTAAGCAAGCAAGAGGTAGCAAGATCAAGTATCTGACGCCCCTGCTGATGAGAAAACCCACAATGGGAGAGCGAAAGCGCCAAAACTGCATTTGGGCGAATCTGAGAATTCCGGTGATCGTCTGGCTCTATGACATCGTACAAATAACAAGCTTTTGGATTCCAGAACTTTTGCAGCGAGGTTTTCACCTGTTGTGCATGTTGGGCATAACGCTGCGCCTGCTTGACCAAACGCGCCGAATTAACAACTGTTTCTTGCTCGCTCAAGATTTCTGCCCATCGAGAAGCCCAACATAAAGCTGAATACCACAGGGCATTGATTTCCACAGGCTTACCGTTACGGGGAGTGACAGGCTGTCCCTCCACTACCGCATCCATCCAGGTAAGAGCCACTCCACTAGCATACCAGCCAAGTAGCCCATCTGTGGAATCAACCTGAATATTATAGCGTGTGCCACCGATAAAGGCTTTGTAGATTTGCTGCACTACAGAGTATTGCTCTGCCAAAAACTGCCAGTCTTGGGTAGCTTCCAAGTAAAGTCCTAAAGTTTCAATCCACCATAGCGCTGCATCAATACTGTTGTAATATGGTTCGCCGTCTATATGGGGAAATGCATTTGGAATGAGGCCGTGGCGACAGTAACGCCCAAAAGTTTGCAGCAGTCCTTTTGCTAGGTGAAAGCGTTGTGGGACTAGCGCCAACCCAGGTATTGCAATTAAGGTATCGCGTCCCCTGTCATTGAACCAGTGATAACCAGCAATAACCGTGGGACCAGCAATTGAGGCACGATAAACGATAAACTGATCGGCTGCTCGTAGTAGTTTTTGCCAGATTGGGGATGAGGGGGATGAGGAAGAATAATTATTCGCTTGCGGGCTGATCTCCCCCAGCTCCCCACCTCCCCATCCAAAAATTTCACACAACCGTTCTTGCTCTGCTTCTACAACTTCTGCAAAAGTTACGTCCGTGAGGGGACTTTCTAGAATGTTTGGAAAACCCATTCGCGCTTCTAAAGTCACTGTATCTCCTGGTTGGAGAGTGACTGTCAAATAACCAGGGCTATAAAGGTCTTGTTGATCGTCTAATCCTCGGTGCGTTTCCTCTGGCAAAATGTAATTCCAGTACCAAACTGCGTCTGGTTTATACTCTCCCTGCGTCCAGCGCAAGTGCCATGGTGTTCCAAAGCTTCCAGACATGATCGCTTGCAGACATACTTGCTGTTGTCCCAGCACTTGTGAAAACTGCAATTCTGGAATTGCTTTTTGCTGATCGTGAAAGTCACGATCACTAATCAGCAGTCGCAGCCTTAAAATCGCACTATCACCTCCCTCATACCGATACTGGATTAAAATGCGATGGCAAAACTGAGATGAGTTCGTAATTTCTCCCCCCACTTCCCCTACTTCCCCTACCAAACCATAGGGCATCATCAGAAGTCTTGTTAGCTGCCAGTTGTTTTCACCCCAAATCCATTTAGGAACTGGGTTAATATCAAAACGGCGTAGTAGTTCGTAGCCAGTCGGATCAATCTGACCATTACCCCAAAAATTTGTTCCTAATGCCACAAGCCGTCCTGGTAGTTCCAAGCTGGCTTCTATGTGCGAAAGCAGCAGGGTGCGGTCAGTTGGTGGGCTTTTTGCTGCGAATAGCCAGCCGTGATAAGTGCGAGTGCGGACATCAGAAATTGTGCCACTGGCAAAACTTCCTAAGCCATTGGTGAGCAACCATTCTCTTGTATCTAATTCAGCCATTTGCTACTCAAAATCGTTATGACTATGATATAGTCGTAACAGATCGTAATTAAACTGTGATCGTGTGGACGGGTAAGTTTTACCTGTCACCCCAACGTTACTAGATGGAAATAAGTTGAAGGAGAATTAGGTTAATGCCCCTCACTTACTCAGCAGAAGGATGCCTCCGTGTAGGTCAACAGGCTCCTGATTTTACAGCCACGGCTGTGCTGGATCAGGAATTTAAGACAGTTAAGCTTTCCGACTATCGCGGTAAGTATGTCATCCTGTTTTTCTATCCCCTAGACTTTACCTTTGTTTGCCCCACTGAAATCACAGCCTTTAGCGATCGCTACGAAGATTTCCAGAAACTTAACACTGAAGTCCTTGGTGTTTCAGTTGATAGCGAGTTCTCCCACCTAGCATGGATTCAAACGGATCGCAAGTCTGGTGGCGTTGGCGACCTCAACTATCCCCTAGTTTCCGATATCAGAAAAGAGATTAGCGCGGCTTACAACGTTCTCGATCCAGCAGCTGGTATTGCCTTGCGCGGTTTGTTCATTATCGACAAAGATAGTATCATTCAACACGCCACCATCAATAACCTAGCTTTTGGTCGCAGCGTCGATGAAACTATGCGGACTTTACAAGCTATTCAGTATGTGCAGTCGCACCCCGACGAAGTTTGCCCTGCTGGTTGGCAACCAGGTGACCAAACAATGGTTCCCGATCCAGTGAAGTCCAAAGTCTACTTCGCTGCCGTTTAGATTTCAGAATTAGGAGTTGTAGGGGCGGGGTTCCCTCGCCCGTAAGGGAATAGGGAATGGGGGAAAAAGGATAAATATTTTTTCCTTTTACCTTTTATCTATCATCTGCCTCATTTCCCTCTTCATTCCCTACTCCCGTACAGACGTTCCGCCGGAACGTCTCTTCCCTTACTAAAAACATTATTTAGAGATAAAAATATGCTATCTTCAACTGACTTTAGCGGTTTATTGAGTGAGCGCTTCTTCCGCAATCTTGTTCCCATCCCAGCAACCAATACGCTGCCATTGGGAGTTGCCACACCAGATTTTCAACTGCCAGATATTACTAACGGAACTTTAGTAAAATTATCTAATTACAAAGGCAAGCAACCAGTGTTACTTGCATTTACTCGGATTTTCACAGAAAAGCAATATTGCCCCTTATGCTTTCCTCATATCAAAGCTTTGAATAAGAACTACGAGCAATTTCAAAGTCGCGGCATAGAAGTTTTGATGATTACCAGTACCGACGAACGGCAGAGTCAAATAGTTGTCAGAGATTTAGGCTTAAAAATGCCATTACTGAGTGACCCAAGTTGCGGTGTCTTTCGTGCTTATGAAGTTGGCCAAGCATTGGGAGCACCATTGAGCGCACAGTTCGTTTTAGATCAAGAAGGTAAACTCCGCTACAAACATTTGTTTTCCTTTCTTGACAACAACGCCAGCGTTGAAACACTGTTAGAACAATATAGTTAGTTGGTAGTGGTTAGTTGTTAGTAGGACAATCAACAACTAACCACTAACCACTAACCA
>CAZZXJ010000692.1:0-3623 GCA_964657905.1 uncultured Stigonema sp. | reverse complement strand
CGTCAATCTGTGTAGAGACGCGAAATTCTCGCTGTGTGCGTTGGGCGGGTTTCCCAACAGTCATATTATGTCCGCTTAATTACTTATAATAAAAGCACCCCACCCCTACCCCTCCCCGCATGCGGGGAGGGGAGATAAAGCAAAGCTTTGGCGGGGTGGGATGTTCTGGGAATTATAAGTGATTTAGCGGACATGATATCACGCAACTGGTGAGACAGCCCTGTTCGCGTAGCGTCTTCCCTTGGGAGAAGGAGGGTTTCCCTCCGTAGGGGACTGCGTTAGCGTTAGCGAAGCGTTAGCCGGTACTCCGGCGTCAGGGGTAGCGAGGAACGAGCGTCACCCGAAGGGCGTCGCGTCTCTACAAGTCTAAAATTCCTACCATTCAGCCCTAACTGAACTGTATTGACTCATCAATGCCCACCTCTTGGTATCGACCAGGCTCATACAGTGGGCGAGCTCTCTTACTGAGGTCAAGCATAAACAGCGCAGTTATTTAGGAACGGATACCGGATTTTCAGCCATGAGGGCAGTGCGATTTGAGTCTTGATGTTCCCTGAGAAAATACAGCATCACTAGACCGAAAAGAGTGCTGACGGCAGTGGCGATCCATAAGGAGTTGGCGATCGCTGGAGATTGATCCATCGCCCAACCGCCTAAGATCGGACCAACGAAAAAGCCGAAGGACCAACATTGATAGCTGATGGCCAGATAAACGCCTCGCAATGATTCTGGCGCAAACTCTGCGATAATTGCTGGCGCAAACGGTTTATAAATGGCAGTTGCGATCGACAATACACTGAATGCCGCAATCATTCCAACGATCGGCATTGATGGCATCAGATGAGTTGCCCAGACGAAAAAGAATCCACCGCCCCACAACAACATTGAAATCATGAGAACCTGAACGTTCAACAATGAAGTCAATATTTGCACTAACGGTAACTGCAACATTGCGCCAATGCCGACATAACACCAAGTAAACAAGTTCGCAACACTAACTAATGAAGATTCGACCTTTGGAGTCGCTTGTGGAATACTGGCTGAAATGAAGTTTGTAAAATACAGTGGTAGCGTACTATGGACCAAGGCAATGTAAGTTGTAAACAGAACGTTGCTCAACACAAACAGTTGCAGGGATCGATCCTTCAATGCCAAACCAAATCCTTGTAGCGTATTAGAATGTTCAGGACCATCTTGTCGAGTATCCGCCATGCATTCGGCGCTGCGCGAATCGCGGATCGCAACTTGGATTAACACCAAAAACACCAAGAGAATCAGCCCACAAATCAGAAACAGCGTTTGCACCTGCGCGACTTGAGAAAGTAATATTCCGCCGCCCAAGATCCCAAGTCCACTGCCGAGACTATCTGCCAATACCAAAACGGCAAATGCTTTTTGGCGTTGTTCTTTTGGTGTGACATCGATAACCGAAGCATCGGCTGCCGTCCAATAACATCCAGAGCTCAATCCCATGATCAAATCTGCAACGATCAGCATGGGCAAATTTGGGATCAGTGCTAACAAGATCGCTGCCAAAATTGACAGCCCAGCTGAAAATAACAGCGTTTGTTTGCGACCATACTTTGGAGAATCCGCTAAGTAGCCGCCCAGGAAATGTCCGAAAACCCCAGCCAGCGACCCACTGCCCCTTGCCATGCCCACCACCGTTGCCGAAAAGCCCAATTGATTGACAAAAATCAGCGGTATAAAGAACTGCATGGTTCCATGTCCCACCTGATAGAACGATCGCGCCAGCGCCTGCATCCAGACTTGATAACTTGATGGTTGGAGCAAAAAGGGTCTAGGATTGACAACACTTTGATTTTCCACTGATACGAACCAAACGCTGCGGTATTGGCAAGACAAAACTAATAATCGTTATGCGCATGCTTAGTAGGGGCACGGCAATGCCGTGCCCCTACATTCCGAAATTTATTTCAGGGCTAGAGTCAGTGCCAATGAGCAAAAATCCAGAGGCAAACACTTAGGTGCTTTTTCGGCGCTTGGGAGTGGTGCTTCGGATTTCGCGTTTTTCTTGTTCTCGAAGACGGCGATCGCGCCATTCTGCCACCGTCAAATAACCAATACCTCCGGTGACTACTACTAACAGCACCAAGGCAAGCATTGCTAAAACGCTTAAAAATGGACTTTCCACGATTCTTCTACAGTCCGTTACGACCCCAAACTACCATTGCAATTGACCAAGTGAAAACAACCAGCAGTGAAACCCAACCCAGTGTCAAAATTTCCATAACCTTACTTTTAAACTCAATTAGGAAGAACTCCATTCTTTATCATAATTCAAACACCTCTGCTTTAAGAGCCGGCTCATGAACAATATATCTAATGCTGACTTGATGCTAGAACGTTTAGAATCCCTTAAAGCTGGTGTGTTAGCAGGTTTTTGCCTTGCTTTAGCTTTCGTGATCGCGACTCTAGTGAATAACCTAGTACTGGCAAAGTATTTTCAGGAACTCAGCAGTCTACACATCGATATGCTGAATTGGCATTGGTTGGTGAGTGGTGCGATCGCTTGCTTCTCAGGCTTGCTATTTGGCGTCACCTACCGCTATATCATTCGGGAAGATAAAAACTTGCAACTGAAAGCTGGCGGAGTCCTTGCTTTTGGCTTGATACGAGGTTTAGCCCAAGTGGATATTGGGTTTTCTTGTGCTATGACTGTTTTGCCTTTTCTCGTGCTGGGTTTGGAAAGTATTTTGTGGTTTGGGTTAGCGGCGATCGCCCTTGATACCGCTATGCAACTCGGCTGGCTCAAACCTTTTAAATCAATCACATAGAATTACTATTTTGTCAATACAATCTCTCAAGCGATTTTTGCCAAGTATTGAGTGTTTATTATAGTAATCACGATTAAAATATAGCAATCCTATTTGAATTGTGAAAACGCGTTGCCTCAGAAACCCCGTTTCTCCGCGTTCACGAATCATTTAGGATTGCTATATACTTGATTATTATATGAAAAATAACAGAGACATATATTTTCTGATAGTCGATTTAGAAGCTACTTGCTGTAATGACGGAAGTATCCCCAGTCACGAAATGGAAATCATCGAAATTGGCGCGGTGATGCTTAATAGAGCAACATGGGTAATTGATTCTGAGTATCAGCAATTTGTTCGACCTGTGAGACATACCCATTTAACACCTTTTTGCACAGACTTGACTAGTATTACTCAACAGGATATTGAAGCTGCCCCTAAATTTCCAGAGGCTATTTCTCATTTTAAAGAATGGATTTATTCATGTCCCATTCATATTTTTTGTTCTTGGGGAAACTACGACAAAAAGCAATTTATTCAAGATTGCGAGTTTCACAATGTTCCATATCCTTTTGGTTCAGAACACAGAAATTTAAAGAAGGAATTTTCTGATTATCTTGGCATATCTAAAAGATTTGGTATGGCACAAGCTCTCCAGCATCTCGGAATAGAATTGAAAGGAACACACCATCGGGGGATTGATGATGCCCGCAACATTGCAGCTATATTCCGACATATAAACACCATAAAAAAACAAGCTGAAGAACTTAAATAGCTTGCTATAGCAGTCCTAAATGATTTGTGAAAAATTTTAAGTGGTGTAGGGTGGGCACTGCCCACCAA
>CAZZXJ010000691.1:0-3626 GCA_964657905.1 uncultured Stigonema sp. | reverse complement strand
ACATCATTCGTGACTAGTGCTTGCTCGTAGCGGTTGAAAGCGGCTGTAACTTCTGGTACTACCGAGGAGATATTCATCTGCATTTGGTGTGAAAGCGTTTTGTTAGCATCACCTTCAGCAACAGGTGCAGGACTTTTGTAATCACTTGGGGTTTGCAAGGGTTGCCCAGAAACAGACATAGTATGAGGAGTCATGATAACAATTGCTCCCATAATAAATGCGATCGCAACGCTGAGATCAATCCGAAATTAAGTGATTGTTTTTTTGATGGTAATCCTTATTTGCACCTAGTGAGAATAAAACCAAAACCCCACAGGAGTAGCAAAACTCTTGTGGGGTTTGTTTTATTTATGTGAAAAATACCCCCAGGGGAATTCGAATCCCCGTCGCCTCCGTGAAAGGGAGGTGTCCTAGGCCTCTAGACGATGGGGGCGCTTGGTTCACACATTTATAAATTTAGCGATTTTCTTTGCTAATGTCAACTGGTTTAAGCAAAAAAATTTATAAATTGCAGGGAAGCTAAACTAGTTGAGTGTTCAACAAAGCGTATTCCTGCCAGGAGAATACTAACAGACCGATTTTAACCTACGGGCTACCATTGCGGCTATTTTACGAACAACATCAAAAATGCTGTGTTATAAACAACTAAGTATGAACCAACATCTCGATTTAGTCAGGGACAGAGGGTGTAATATTGCACCACAGAAGATTTTGAAATAATCTAATCAAAATCTACAACATGGAAGCATCATTTGAAATTAACCTGCAGGTGGTAATTGCAGTATTTGCAGGCATTAGTGCCCAGGTACTGGCTGCATACCTTCGTGTACCAAGCATCGTTTTTTTGCTCCTGTTTGGCATTCTGCTAGGCTCTGATGTGATTGGGCTGTTGCATCCTCATTTGCTAGGCACTGGGCTAGATGTTATTGTCGCCCTAGCAACAGCGATAATTTTGTTTGAAGGCGGACTCAATCTAGATCTGCAAGAGTTGGGTAGAGTCTCACTTAGCCTGCAATTGCTCGTCACCCTAGGAACGCTAATCACGCTATTGGGTGGTAGTATGGCAGCTCATTGGTTGGGTGAATTTCCTTGGTCCATTGCTTTTCTCTACGCTTCTATAATCGTGGTTACAGGACCAACTGTTATCAACCCCTTGCTCAAACAAATCAACGTGGATCGACAAGTGGCAACCCTTTTGGAAGGAGAAGCCGTTTTAATCGACCCAGTAGGAGCCATCCTTGCCTTCGTTGTTCTTGACACGATTTTGAACGGCGGTACTGACCCCGAAGGTGCAATTATCGGTTTGCTGATGCGTCTTGGTATTGGCGCAGCAATTGGTGCAGCAGGTGGTTACCTGATGAGCTTGATTTTCAAACGCGCCAATTTTCTTTCATTGGAGCTAAAAAACCTAGTGGTACTGGCGGTGCTGTGGAGTCTATTTACCTTAGCGCAGACGATCCGCAGCGAGTCTGGAGTGATGACAACAGTCGTCGCAGGTTTGGTTTTTGCCAACTCTTCTGTACCAGAAGAACGCATGTTGCGGCGCTTCAAAGGTCAGTTGACAATTCTCAGCATCTCAGTGCTATTCATCCTATTAGCCGCCGACCTATCTCTTGCCAGTGTGTTTGCCTTAGGTTGGGGGAGCTTATTTACCGTTTTGGTACTGATGTTTGTCGTTCGCCCGATTAATATCCTCTTGTGTACCTGGAACAGTAAGCTTAACTGGCGACAGAAACTGTTTTTAAGCTGGGTTGCGCCTAGGGGAATCGTTTCCGCCTCTGTTGCGTCTTTATTTGCAATTTTACTGACACAGCACGGCATCAACGGTGGTGATTCCATTAAAGCCTTGGTCTTCCTGACAATTATCATGACAGTGGTCTGCCAAGGGCTAACAGCTGGCTGGGTTGCCAATTGCCTGCAAATCACCTCGAAACAGACAACTGGGGCAGTGATTGTTGGTTGTAATCCCTTGAGTTTGTTGATTGCACGGTTCTTTCAAGAACGGGGAGAAGCAGTGGTAATGATTGATACAGAGCCAGACCGCAGCGAACAAGCCGAAGCACAAAATCTCCGCGTTATTGTCAGCAGTGCGCTGGATCTCGGCGTGTTGGAAGAGGCTGGACTTGCCTCTATGGGAACTTTTTTGGCAATGACTAATAATGGTGAGGTAAATTTTGTCTTAGCTCAACGAGCATCTGAGGAATTTAATCCACCGCGTGTCTTAGCAGTTTTCCCTCGCGATCCGCAAGCAACTACCTCAAACAATGAAAATAAAGTTAACCAAGCTTTCGTTCCAGACTTTGCCATTAAGACTTGGAATGAGTACCTAGATGATGGACGAGTGAAGTTGGGAACAACTACGCTCAGTGAGTCTGATTTTACCTTTCAACAAGCTCATATGCAGGCATTAATTCAAGCAGGCGAGTTGATACCGCTATTGGTAGAACGAGAAGAATATCTTCAGGTAATACCAGCAACCGAAGAGTGGGAAGTAGGCGATCGCATTATTTACCTACTGCACGACCCCAGACCAAACCTTTTAAAACGTCTATCCGGTGCTAGCCAGTCAACTCCCCTTTCTTTAGAAAAGTTACCCGAAGTCGAAGATATGCCAATGGCAAAATTATCTCAACTTTCTGCCAGTGAGGGAGCAATTACTAATTCCTCATCAATTCTGAAATCTAACTTTGAGAAGGAATAAACTCGCCTTCGGTCTGCTGTGATTGACCAGCTTCTGGTTTTGCCCCTTCGACATGCATTTGTTTTTCTTGCCACAGCACACCAAATAAATGAACCACAGCCAGAGTTATTGCAGCAACCGAAACAACATAACTGTGTATGGTGTAAAGGTGTTGGACAGTAATAGTACTCAGGGTTCCACCTGTGAGAATGTCCCGTAGCTCGTGACCGATAAAAGGAATTGCTTCGATAGTTCCTAGCTCGATGCTAAAACGCCAGTATCCTTCTTGATCCCAGTCTATGATCATTGCTGTCCAAGCCAGCCCAATGGCACTCAAAGTAAACAAAATGCCACTAATCCAAGCAGTCAACCAACTGTTGCGAAATTGTCTGCTCAAAAACATCACCACAATTTGAATCAGGGCAATTGCTATCACTCCGTGACCTGCAATTTCGTGAGCCTTGCGGAACAACCAGCCATAGGGCACTTCCGTATTAATCATTTTCAATGACTGATAAGCCGCGCCTGCTGCTGGTTCGTAGTAAAAAGATAACAAAATCCCAGTAGTTGCCCCAATTATGGTTAGAGTAATAATTACTACTGACAATATGGTCGTTACTCTCCGCAGAACCATATCAAACTGGGTACTTGGCATAACTACTTGCTCCTTTTATTAGATAGCTGTGTATTTTTATTACAAGTTTAGCTTAAGAAATATTAAGAAGGTTTAGCTCAAAAGGTGTAGATATTGAAAGGGAGTAGTTAGTTGATTGTTGTTTGGTGTTGAGTGCCAACCAACAACTAAGCCAAATAAGATACCTGACATCTTGCACCTTCGATAGGGAGGGCTGGTGGGCAGTGCCCACCCTACGAAATAATAAGGTTTTTGTTGCTCTGATTTTCGCAACAAGGCGATGGTGCAAGATATGAGCCTCTAACTAGCGGC
>CAZZXJ010000690.1:0-3639 GCA_964657905.1 uncultured Stigonema sp. | reverse complement strand
AACTATTGACTATTAACTACCACCTGTCGATTTTTCTCTAGGGTGTAATAATCGTTCTGCAATAATTCTTTACCTGTAATCAATCTTGCTCGGCGATTCCGGGTGAAATAGTTCCAGCCCCACTGAATCATTACCAGCAGCTTGTTGTCAAACTCAATTAAGAAGTAGATGTGAATCAACAGCCAAAACAGCCACGCTAAGAAACCCGTAAACTTGATGAACCCTAAGTCAACAACGGCAGAGTTTTGCCCAATCACCGCTAAACTGCCCCGATCAGCGTAATAAAAAGGCCGGAATGTGATATTACCGCTAAACTGCTGTTTAATAAGTGAGGCAACATATTCTCCTTGCTGCATTGCCACAGGTGCAACACCGGGTAGGGGTTTACCGTTTTGATGGGCAAAATGCGCTAAGTCGCCAATTACAAAAATATTGGCATATCCTTTGACACTTAAGTCAGGCTCCACCATAACTCGTCCGGCGCGATCGCATTCAGCACCTGTGCGTTCTGCTAACATCTTTCCCAGTGGCGAAGCTTTAACACCCGCTGCCCATAATACTGTTTTGGCGCCAATTTGTGTCACTTCATCACCTTGTTTGAGGGTGACAATATCATCTTCAATATTCGTTACTAGTGTTTTTGTCTTGACAGTGACACCCAACCGCTTCAGAGATGCTTCTGCTTCTAGTGATAATTCCGGAGCAAATGGTGGTAAAGCCCGGTCCAATCCTTCCAAGAGCAAAACCCGCGTTTCTTTGGTATCGATGTTGCGGAAATCTTCTTTCAGGGTGTGGTAGGCTAGTTCGGCGATCGCGCCCGCTAATTCCACACCCGTAGGACCAGCACCAACAATAACAAAAGTTAACCAACTGGCGCGTTTTTCTGGATCGGTTTCCTTTTCTGCGGCTTCAAATGCGATAAAGATGCGGTGACGCATTTCTATGGCATCTTCTACAGTTTTTAAACCGGGAGCAAATTCTTCCCAGTCGTCTTTGCCAAAATAGGAATGCTTTGCTCCCGTGGCAAGGATTAAAGAATCGTACGGTATTTCTTCCCCACCCATAAAGACGAGTTGCGCTTGTGGGTCGATGTCATTAACTTCTCCTAGCAGCACTTTCGTATTCTTTCTGTTCCTAAGTACGGAACGCAGTGGAGACGAGATATCAGCAGGGGATAGAGCACCTGTGGCGACTTGGTACAGCAGTGGTTGAAATAGGTGAAAATTGCGTTTATCAATTAAGGTAACTTTTACACCAGTAGACGAGAGTGCTTTTGTCGCATAAAGTCCACCAAATCCGCCACCAACAATGACCACGTGATGGGGTGGTTGATTATCACCTGTCTTTACCATAAGATTTATTTCCTGATGTTGATATTACTGTTACTATTCTTAACAAACTTGTATCAAAATTGTAAGCTTTGTTCTGCTTATTGTTAACATATTACATTTTGTAAATGTTATTTATAATACAGAATAAGACATGATCAGCGCGTTCTTTGTTGGGTAAAAGTAGCAATGGTCATCTGATGAGAAACTTCTCCATTGCATAATTAACAAAAGTCTCTCCCCTACATTCCACCTGTTGTTCCCTGATGATCGAGAACCCCATGTGCAAGAAAAATGGTTTGGCAGTAATACTTGCTTCGGTGTACAAGCGATTAATTCCTAATTCAGTAGCTCTTGCCTCAATTGCACAATAAATCTTACTGCCGATACCTATTCGCTGATAATTTTTATGGCAGTAGAAGCAGTTTATATGCCCACTCAACTCTAACTCCCCAAAACCTGCAATCATACCGTCATCATCAGCAACGTAAGTGAATCGTTCCAAACAAAGCTTTGCCCAGTTCCTAAAATGAATATTATCTGGTGCCCATGCCTTGACCTGATTGATCGAGTAGTCACGAATGTTAATTTCACGCACTGTTTCGTGAAACAACCGCGCTATTTGCTCAGCGTCTTGCTTATGAAACAATCGTATTTTCATCGAATGCTCCACTGGCTAACTATTTTGGTAGAAGTTTTGGCGTTGCTGAATTGAGATATGAATCCGGATGTAGAGACGTAGCACTGCTACGTCTCTACAAGGACGGTTTTATTATAAAGATTTATTTCTTAATGTTAAAATTTATATGACTACTCTTAACAAAATTTTATCAATAAACAAAGCCCACCTGGGTGGGCTATTCTGCATTATCTAGTTCGGGATTTTCAAAATCCCAATTTTTCTAACACTGGCTTCGTGGAAACAATATGTCTGTCTAAACCGAGTTCTTTTGGGCTAACCCCAACTGCTAAAGCAATCAACTGGGGTAAATGCAGCACTGGTAAACCTAGTTTCTGCCCAATTACCTTTTCTACCTCTGGTTGACGAGAATCTAAGTTAAGGTGGCATAGGGGACAAGGCGTAACAATACAATCAGCACCAGTTTCCAAGGCTTCTTGAATGTGCATCCCGGCCATTTTGAAAGATTGGGTAGTGGCGTAGCTAGAAAGGGGCCAACCGCAACATTGCGTACGACCTCTGTAATAAATTGCCGTTGCTCCTACTGTACGAAACACATTTTCCATGGCCTCTGGTCGGAAGGGATCATCATAGGGCATGGACTTTTGGGCACGTAGGAGATAGCAGCCATAAAAAGCCGCACATTTTAGTCCAGTTAACTTGCGAGTGACACGTTTTTGAATTTCCTCTAAACCGTAATCTGCGACTAAAGCATAGAGGAGATGTTTAACTTCCGTACTACCACGATAAGGTAAACAACCTTCTTTTTGCAGCAAGCCATTAACTCGCTCAATGTAAGCAGGGTTTGTTTTCTGGCATTCTTTGAGGCGTTCATCAACATGACCAATAACACCTTGACAAGTGCTGCAATGGGTAATTAATGGCAAATTTAATTCTTCTGCTAAAGCAATATTCCGGGCATTGACAGCATCTTCCAAAAGTTGAGAATCTTCTTTAAACGTACCGGAACCGCAGCAAGCAGCTTTTTTCAGTTCAACTAGTTCAATACCCAAAGCTTGGGCGAGGGCAACAGTTGACTGGTGCAACTCTCGGCAAGCGCCTTGGGCAACACAGCCTGGGAAGTAAGCGTATTTTAAAGTATGGGATAGCATAGGAATTGGTTAATTAAGGGCAGTCGCCCCGGACAATAACTGTTTTATCATCGCAAGTTTTGTGTTGGTTGCAAGGTTATTGATTCTGCTGAATGCACATCCTTAAAAAATAATGTCACTAAGAATTGCAAAAGAGGACTATTGACACGGTGTAAGCGATCGCGCTTTCCGAGTAAGATGTATATGCTCAAAATCACGTAGCCCATAAAGAGCCGACTATAGTAACTGGCTGAGGAATTTTATCATATGAGCCAATCGGAAACTTTTGAAAAGGTCAAGAAAATCGTCGTCGATCAACTAGGTGTTAAAGAGGACGAGGTCACACCACAATCCAATTTTGCCAACGATTTAGGGGCGGATTCCCTAGACACCGTTGAACTAGTCATGGCTTTGGAAGAAGAGTTTGATATAGAAATTCCCGATGAAGCCGCCGAGAAGATCACAACGGTTCAAGAGGCAGTGGATTACATCAACAACAAAGTTGTAGCATCCGCCTAAACAGGGAGTGGGGGAGTGGGGG
>CAZZXJ010000689.1:0-3643 GCA_964657905.1 uncultured Stigonema sp. | reverse complement strand
CCCCTGCCCCCTGCCCCCTGCTCCCTGCCTCTTCGGTCACTAAGCGATCGCATAACTAGCACAGGGGGCACGTAAATAAACCTACCATACTAGGCGAGGAAGCCCTTCGGTCTACAAAATGGCGTAAAAGCCCGGAATACAATTATGAGTGACTTTTGACGAACCCGTTCGCGTAGCGTCTCCGCTACTGAGAAGGGGTTGACGCTTGTTTTTGTTTTTAGGTATTTTGTTGCCACATTGGCAACTACTTTTATTCAGGGCAGTGTATCTTGTAAATCAATGGGTCTTGCCCAGAGACACGCATGCAAAAAGCAGAATCCTCTTGTCCTCGGCTAACTCCCGGGGTCTTTTTATGACAAACGGAATCAAGAGTGCTTGTCGTTGTTAGATGCTAATTTGAACATTCAATGCGAATATCCTTAGAAAATGGATTACTTAGTAGGCCTCGACAGCAAACTATGGGATTGACCATAGAAGAAATAAATGAGCAGCCCTAGTCCTAGCCAGACGAGTAGACGCAGCCAGGTTTCCTGGGGTAGACCAACGACTAAGTACAGGCAAACGAGAATGCCTGTGAGTGGCACAAACGGTACGAGTGGACAGCGGAAGGGTCTGTGCAGGTTTGGCTGGGTGTAGCGTAGGTAGAGTACTCCAGCACATACCACAATAAACGCAAACAACGTTCCAATGCTCACTAACTCACTCAACGTGGAGATGGGCGTCAGACCCGAGATTAAACTGACACATGCCCCTAGCACCAATGTGGTAATGTGGGGAGTTTTGAACCGGGGATGGATGGTACTGAATAGGCGCGGTAGCAATCCATCGTGGGAGATGGTGTAGAGGATGCGCGTTTGTCCATAGGTCAGTACCAGCATCACCGAACTCAGACCGAAAATTGCTCCTATCTTCACCGCGATCGCCAGCCATTTCAAACCAATCACGTTCACCCCCACAGCGATGGGGTCTGCCACGTTCAAGGACTTGTAAGAAACTAGCCCTGTCAACACCCCTGCAACTGCAATGTAGAGTAGGGTGCAGATCAGCAGCGAACCAATAATGCCGATAGGCATGTCTCGTTGGGGGCGTTTGGCTTCTTGGGCAGCAGTGGAAACTGCATCGAACCCAATGTAGGCAAAGAAGATGACTCCAGCACCACGCAGAATGCCACTGAAACCATACACACCAAATTTCCCAGCGTTGGGTGGAATAAAGGGTGTCCAGTTGGCAGAATTGATATGGGGGATCCCAAATGCTAAAAAGGCGGCAATGACAACTAATTTGACAGCAACGATGATACTGTTGAACCGAGCCGACTCGCGGATGCCAACAATCAGCAGCAGCGTTACACCCACCATCACCAAAGACGCTGGCAAGTTGAACACTGCGGTCACCGTTGATTTGTCAGCTAGCATGACATCAGTGCCAGGGGCTGCCGTTATGTTTGCAGGCAGGATAATTCCCAAGTCTTTCAAGAAGCTAACCATGTAGCCAGACCAGCCCACGGCTACAGTTGCTGCTCCCAAAGCATATTCCAAGAGCAGGTCCCAACCAATGATCCAGGCTACTAGTTCGCCCAGAGTGGCGTAGGCGTAGGTATAAGCGCTCCCGGCGATCGGCAGTAGGGAAGCAAACTCGGCATAACAGAGTCCAGCAAAGCCACAGGCAATGCCTCCCACCACGAAGGAGAGTACAATGGCGGGTCCAGCATACTGGGCGGCAGCTGTGCCGGTGAGGACAAAAATCCCTGCTCCAACGGTACAGCCAATCCCAAGGCTAATCAGGTCCATAGCACCGAGGGATCGCTGCAAATGCTCACCCGTGGATGCCTCAGTTTGCAGTTGGTCAACAGATTTTTTTTCTAGGTATCGGGGTCTAGTCACAGGAGAACTTACAACGAAGAATATAGTGATTGCTCACAACGCTAATGCTTACAACTACTGACAGCATTTTACTTGAGATATTTGTGAGCTGCTCCTGGCAATGACTCGAAATTATATCACCAGCTGACTACAAACGGATTAAAAAAAGAAAGTGCTGAACTTTCTATCGATTGCTGGTATGATAACTTCAATGCTTACAATCATCTTGGGTGAGGAGTTCAAATGAGTAAGTTCACTAAATCCCTACTTTCTGTATCTTTTGCTATGGCGCTTGCCATACCTGTTGCTGGTTTTAACTCAGTAGTCCAGGCACAAATTTCAAACCCAAGTACTGGTACTGGTACTGGTACAAGTCCGACTACAAATACTGGTACAGGTACAACCCCAAGTACAGGTACGACTACAAACCAAACTACTACGCCTCCAAAATCTAAGCATAAAAAAAAGAAGAATTCTACCACAGGTAGTACTTCTACAAGCACACCCAGTCCCACCCCTACAACCACACCATAATCATAGTCAAAAAGTAAAAGTCACAACAGTGGGGGAAGAACAGTTACTTTCAAATCTAAGTTGAATAACTGAGTCTATCTCAACAACTCACGGTTGGCGTAAATCCCTCAATATATCTAAAACAGTGGTCGAATTTGACCACTGATAGCAAAAAGCCCCTTGGTGGTGTACAAGGGGCTTTATCGTTGCTGGACACACAATTGTGGTTGATCAGTGCCAAGTTTGTCAGGAAGATGGGCTATTTAGGGGTTGGCAACTGCCGTCTTAACTCATCTACCACCAGCAACGGCTAAGTAAATCCATAACAGGATCAATTAAATTCCCCTCTGGATTACGAAAATTATCATCAGGGGAAATTTCTTTGCTGTCGCAGTTGATTTGATATTCACCGTCAATCGTGAGAGAACAGTAACAAGTTTTTTTGCTTAACGCTTAGCTTCTTCATCGGACTTTACTGACTAATCCAACTCCCGGCGTCCTTCCATGGCTCTTGCCAGGGTCACCTCATCAGCGTACTCCAAATCCCCACCCACAGGTAAACCAAAGGCAATCCGCGTCACCTTAGTAAATGGCTTCAGTAAATGACCAACATATAATGTCGTTGTCTCCCCTTCCACACTTGGACTAATTGCCAAAATTACCTCTTTGGGTTGTTGCTGACTCACCCGGCGGATTAAAGCGTGCATGGTCAACTGTTCTGGACCAATGCCATCTATCGGGGAAATCACACCACCCAAAACATGATACTTACCTTTGTACTCGCGGGTTTTTTCCAATGCAATCACATCGCGGGGATCCGCTACCACACAGATAGTGGTGTTGTCGCGGGTAGAGTTACGGCAGATTTCACAAACTGGCTCAGAAGATAGGTGAAAGCAGACAGAACACAAGCCTACCTGTTTTTTTGCTTCAATTAGGGCTTGCGCCAAAGCCTCTACTTCTGTTTCTGGGCGCTTCAGTATATGCAAAGCTAGTCGTTGGGCAGTTTTTGGACCTACTCCCGGTAAGCGTTGCAGTTGCTCAATTAAACGTGCTAAAGGACGTGCGTAAACCGTTTTCTTGCCTCCAGAATGTTCGTACCATCACTATTGTAAAAGGAAGTTCATTCCATGAAAAGCTTGTCTGCGTCCTCTGTGGTGCAAACTAAAAAGCGCCCTCCTGAAAGGGGGGCGCTTGATGATTTGGAAAGACGCGATATATCGCGTCTCTACATTAGATATTAACCGTTGATTGCAGGAGCAGAGAGT
>CAZZXJ010000688.1:0-3643 GCA_964657905.1 uncultured Stigonema sp. | reverse complement strand
TTGACTTTTGACTTTTGACTTCCGCCTTGCGGTACTAGTGTTCTTAGTCATTAGTCAGGAGTCTGGAGGAGTCAGCGCTCTGGTGGAGAAGAGAAGGTTATTTCTGCCGCGCTGTGCTAGTTGATTTGTAGTTGCGCGTTATCTCAAGTTGAGTGGACTATGAGCGATGCGCTGGTAAAATTATTGTTAGTTGACCAAGACCCCATCTTTCGTTTAGGGTTACGAGTGGCTCTGGAAGAAGTCCCTAACTTACAGCTGGTATGGTCGGTTGAAACATATACTGCTGCCTTACAGATATTAGCAGAAGCCCTACAAGACCCTAAAAGCCTGAATTTGGTTGTATTGGAACTAGGTAACAATCACTCCACTTCTAGCCGCCAGCTAGGTTTACAACTCTGTCAGCAACTGAAAACCCAGTACCCTAACTTGCCAATATTACTCCTGAGTTCTGTCCAAGAACAAGGGCTACTTTTGGCAGCAAGATCTGCTGGGGTAGATGGTTACTGCCCCAAAGGCACACCCATTTCTGAATTAGTCACCGCCATGCGAGAAGTAGTGTGTGGTCGTTCCTATTGGTTTGGGGAAGCAGAGGGAGTAGGGGGAGATGGGGGAGTACAAGAGGATGGGGGAAAAGAAGAATTAATTTCTCTGCCACTCTCCTCTACTCGCACTCCTCCCATCCCCCACTCCCCTACTCCTGTAAGGGCGGGGTTACCCCGCCCCTACCCACTCCCTCTCGCTAGACTACAAAATAATCTGCGTTTGTCAGGGATTAATTACATTAACGCTTCTTTGGCGCAAGTGACGGCACAATTGCAAGTTCCTGGACTGCCACTAGTAGATCGGGCTATTTTGGCTGGAAAGCGACGAGAATTGCTGACAGCTGGTTGGCTTCTTAATCGGTTGTTAGCTTCACCAAACCAAAAGCGACAGGAGGAACAGACGCGACCGATCGCGTCTCTACAGGTGCAGCCTCCTACAAATTCTTCGCTTAGTAGTGCTATTCATAACTCAGATCCTAAAACGCAAAATTGTCCCTCTCTACTTAGCCCTAGAGCGCTGCAATCGGCATTATTTGTATCTTGTATTAATAAACTTCAATTCGATTTAAAAAACCTGACAGCGGTTCCTTTGGAAATTGATGTTTTACGCTCAGACAAAAAACGAGCATTACTTTATCTTATCTTACAAAAACTCACCAACATATTAGATGAAATAGGCATTTCTCAAATAGAATTAAGTCAATTGTATAAATTAAAAAATAATATATTAATTGATATATGGCAAGCAGCAACTACAGAATTTTTTGGGAAATTTTCTAGAGTGCGAGTGGGCGATAATGAATTAGAAATTGTTCCTTTTTTGCTGCAAGATGCGGCGATAGTGCAAACAGAGATTCTGAATAACATTCCCCTGACTAATGAGTTACTATCTTATCTACTATTTCAAACAGATTTGCGTGTACATAATACTTTATACATAGGAAGTAGCGTAGAAGCAAAGGAGCAAGGGTTAATGCTATTAGAAAATTTTTTGATTCAGGTAGCAAATGGTGTAGTGCAGCCGCTACTAAACAGGTTGGCAGATGTAGAAGATATTAAGCAAAATTTTTATAACCGTCAAATGATCTCTACACGGGAAATTGAACGGTTTAGAAATAATTTGTCTTGGAAATATCGCCTAAAAAATTATATAACTGAAGCCCAGGCAATTTTTGAAAGCCGTTATGAACTATTTGTATTTGCACCTCATGGTATTGCCACGGTTTCGATTTATGCGAACCGTAGTCAGGAGTTGGCGCAACTTTCTGGTATTCCGCTAGTAGTCAGCCTGGTGCTAGAATTTCGTGATGCGATCGCGCCGCCTTTACAGTCACTATTATCTTTCTTAGGTAGTGGATTTGTCTTTGTTCTCACACAAGTAATTGGTCGAGGTCTAGGTTTGATTGGGCGTGGTATTCTTCAAGGTATAGGTAGTATTTCATTATTAGAAAGTAAGAATAAAAAGTAATGAGTTGTTAGTTGTTGATGGTCAAAAAATACTACTAACAACTAACAACTATCCATTAACCACTAACAATTGATATTGCGGCGGAAATGGAAAAAGTTTTCAAGAAAGTCCTGTAAAGCAACATTACTACTCAGTCTTTGCTGACTCCATTCCCTTGCAGTTTGCTCGATAATTTCTGAAAAACTGGGATAGACGGAAGATAAAGAAGCTAGGCAATTGACTTTGATTTTCTGGGCGATCGCCAGAGCAATGAGATTAATTAACTCCCCAGCTTCTGCCCCCAAGACCGAAGCGCCTAAAATTTCCCCGTTACGTAATATAATTAATTTACACATACCTGTGATTTCATCTCTAAGTTGGGCAACTGCCAGTGTTTTAAAAGACTGCCGCAAAACCACAACTTCTTCCGGGCTGTATCGGCGTTTTGCTTGGGCTTCTGTTAAACCCACTTGCGTCAGCATGGGCTGGGTAAATATCGCCCAAGGAGTACAGAGATAATTGACTTTGAACCTAGGGAAAAATAGAGCATTTTGCAGGGCGATTCTCGCTTCATAATTAGCAATATGAGGACAGTCATAGCCACCAATGACATCACCACAAGCATAAATGCGGTGGTTAGTGGTTTGCAGTTTGTCATTCACGAGCAGGCGACGCTGATTCCATTTAACGCCTACTGCTGCCAAATTTAGGGATTCAATATTCGGTTGCTGTCCAGTAGCCACCAAAATTTCATCAGTTTCAATTGCCTTATCTCCCGCCTGTAGCCACTTTTTATGATCAATTCGTCTCACCTGAGTTACTTGTGTTTGGGTAAGGACTCGCACACCTTGGGCTTCCAACTGGCTGCAAAGCAGATGGGCTATCTCTGGGTCAGCATGGGAAAGAATATAGGGGCGATCCACTATCAAGGTCACGCAAAAACCCAAGCGCGCTAAAGTTTGTGCAAGTTCGATACTTTGGGGAACACCGCCAATAATTACCCAATTTTTAGGTGGTGTACGACTGCTGAGAGACTGCCAAATCTCAGATAAGGTCAGGAAGCCAGTTTTTTGCAGTCCTTCAATTTCTGGAATGATCCGCACAGAAGTAGCAAGCAAATAGGTACGTGCGCGTAGCAGGCGTTCATTAACCGTAAATGCTAAATGGGGTGATGATTGAAATTGACCACTGCCAACAATCACATCCACTCCTTTCGCGGCTAGGAGAGCGGGTGAATGCTGCTCTTGGACATTAGAGACGACGGCTTTCGCATACAGCATTGCTTGGGGCACATCCACAGATATTTGGCATTTCTCTGTAGTATCCGCACATGAGGCATGGAGACCAAATTGCGCAGCCTTACCCAGTTCTTGGGTAAGGTTGCCAATTTCGTTTAGAGCGTGGTGATAAATTAACCCGTAGGGTGCGTTAACCGAGAGTACGGCACCGTTGGCTTTGGGTTCTACCAAGGCGACCTTGGCTTTTAGTTGAGTGGCAGTAAGGGCGGCATAGCGTCCAGCAAGACTGCCGCCAATAATCACGACATCGTAGTCAATAGTCACTTTGTTTGTCCTTTTTCATTGGTCATTTGTTGTTTGTCATGAGTCATTTGTCTAAATACTAATGACTAATGACCCTTCGGGTGACGCTCCTG
>CAZZXJ010000687.1:0-3650 GCA_964657905.1 uncultured Stigonema sp. | reverse complement strand
TAACAACCAACAACTAACAACTAACAATGAATAAAATTTTAGTAATTGAAGACGAAGAATCAGTACGAGAAAATATTATATATCTACTGGAAGCAGAGGGTTTTGACACTATTGCTGCTGCTAATGGCAGAATAGGTTTACAGTTAGCACTTTCCGAACTACCCGACCTAGTTTTGTGCGACTTGATGCTACCAGAAATTGATGGTTATGGCGTACTATTGGAACCACCTTGCCTACAATTAGAACTTACTGAAAGCATGATTATGAAGGATGTGAATAGCGCGATCGCTACAATGACTGAATTACAATCTATAGGTGTAAAAATTGCCATTGACGATTTTGGAACCGGATATACTTCCTTAGCTTATTTAAAAAAATTACCGATTAATATCTTGAAAATAGACCGTTACTTTATTTTCATCCACCACTCTTACACAAAAGCCATTCTGGCTCCTGACTCCTGTTCAGTAATTATTTTATTATATGTTATTCAAAATGTATAAAATTCTAGTCATTGAAGATGAGACAAGTATACGGCAAAACCTTTTGGATTTGCTAGCATTTGAGGATTTCAAAGTCATTGCTGCAGAAAATGGTCACCTTGGTGTCCTGTTAGCAAATGAGGAAATTCCCGATCTAATTATTTGCGACGTGATCATGCCAGAACTAGATGGTCACAGTGTTCTGAAGATATTACGCCAATCGCCGACAACAGCAACGATTCCCTTCATTTTTCTGACTGCTAAATCTGGTAAAACTGACTTTCGCCAAGGTATGGGATTAGGAGCGGATGATTACCTAACAAAGCCTTTTACGAGAGTAGAATTACTGGCAGCTATTACCTCCCGATTAGAAAAAAAAGTTGTTGTTAATCAGCAGTCCCAAAAAAAGCTGGATAATTTACGTAGCAGTATCACTCTCTCCCTTCCTCATGAAATGCGGACGCCATTAAATGGTATTTTGGGTTTTTCAGAACTTTTGATTAAAGACCTCGATAACCTCGCTCCACATGAAATCTGCGAGATGGCAGAAGGTATTCATAACTCTGCTGAACGTTTATTAAGGTTAATTCAGAACCTTTTACTGTACGCTGAACTGGAAATTATAGCAACTGATCAAGAGCGAATCAAAGAATTGCAAAGCCATCAAACATTGTTTCCAACAACAGCTTTGACAAACTTGATTACTGAAAAATCCACAAAAGCAGGACGGACAGCAGATTTACAAGTCAATCTACAGACCCCTTGTCGTCCGCAAATTTCTGAAACAAAACTTTATAAAATTATTGAAGAATTAATTGATAATGCCTTGAAGTTTTCCTCATCAGGAACAATTATTCAAGTTAACAGTACGTCTATTAATAATAAATTTACGATCTCTTTTATCGATCATGGGCGAGGTATGACCGCAGATCAGATTGCTGAATTGGGAGCCTATCAGCAATTTGAACGTAAAGTTTACGAACAACAAGGTTCAGGTTTAGGGCTGATCATCGCTAAACGTTTGGCTGAACTACATGGTGGTGAACTCCAAATCCACAGCAAGCCAAAAGAAAAAACTCTTGTGCAAGTGGAACTTCCCTGTGATTAATCTTAATTTGCCAACAACGTCCTTAATTCGTCACTGACATCTTGCACCTAAGGAAATTTATTTGCGGGCGCTTTTTCGGGCAGGTGTAAGATTTGAGGTTCAGAACATAGGATTGTGTTCATAATCCCAACACTCTTCATTTCTCCAGGTTCTACCAGTGTGTTCACAGTCAAATTGATTGTGAAGCCAGGGAATTGATGTAGGGTGGGGCGAATTAGATATGGAAGAAAGTGAGGAAAATATTAAGGAGAAAGTACTGAAGCAAGAAGTTGATAGGACAATTAAAAATCCTATAAGGAAAATGATATTACTAGGAGTCCAAAGAACATATGTGCTTTTTTCAGATCGCAAGCGCTTTTTTGATCGACGTTCCCGACCTGCCAATAACACTAGATAAAACCGTAGTCCCGGAATGGGAACTGAAATTCGCAGGTCTAAAGGATGACGATTCCAACTACGAGAGGCAAAGGCTTGTTTGATGGCTTCTAGTTGCTCCTCAGTAAAGGTGTCAGCTATTTCTGGGGAAATTTTAGCGAAATGTTGCCAAAAAACCGGATCACTGTGCTGTAAACTTTTCATTATTTTATGTATTGTAAACGACGCAGTTGCTAAAGAATAAAATTCGGCGCAGCACTCTAACGCAGACAAAATAAAAGCTCAGGTCATTGCTTACAGTAGATGTTTTGACAAAGCAATGCCGTCAGATCGTTCATTATATTTAATTGGCTGACTTTAATATCAGTTATAACTTACGCATTGACAAAAAAGTCTTAATATGCAGTAAATAGGCGATAAAAAACTAAACTATTTAAAAAAATGTCAAGCATAGTTTTTGTAAACTCAGATCTTGTACTTCATCTCAATTGCTGCTGAAGTTGATATCCCTCATTGATTATGAATTTCCATTATCTCTAATCATCAGCCTTGCTAAACACAGTAAAATTGATGAATTATCTGCTTCAACAGAAGTGCAAAAAACAGTATTTCCACTTTAGGCACTCCTGATGATTATTTCTCAGTCTCAGTCATATCCACATCAAAAGCAGAAACACCATGCGTAAGCAAGCAGACGTTTGCGCCAAGGATGTATTATAGAAAGCTACGTTTAATACCATTTCTTTGTGAAGCCGCATATATTTACCCCCCGGCTAACGCCGTCCCCCCTTCCCAAGGGGGGACTACAGGGGGGTCCGAATAATGTGCATCTTCATACAGAATTGGTATAACTATATTTGACTATACGGAATTGAACTATTCCCGCAATTACCATAAGCTTGAACTGAAATTAAAATCTTCTAGTCGGCTTGAGCCGAATGCACGCTATTAGCCTCAGAATTCATTCCGAGGCTTGAGTTTGGGGCTGTTTTTCTCCAGCTTCCGTTGCTAATTTCTGCCCAATTTTTGGCTCAGTACCTGCAAGCAAACGCTGAAGATTGCTGCGATGAAGCCAAATTACATACAAACCACCGACAACACCAAATAGGATATAGGGTAGAGGTTGATGCAGAAGTACCATCAAAATAGAAACGGCGATCGCACCGCAAATCGAACTCAAAGAGACGATTCGCGAAATCACTACCACTACGGCAAACACGGACACCGTTGCCAAACCTACCTGCCAATTGATTGCCAGCAAAATACCCAAACTGGTAGCGACCGACTTACCACCACTAAACCCTAAAAAAATTGATTTACTGTGTCCTAGTATGGCGGCTAACCCAGCTAAAATTACTATCCAAGGTTGCCAAAGTTGGGGATTTACTGTTGCTTCGATCAGATGAGGCTCGACATACTGATTCAACCAGTAAACGAGGGCGATCGCTAATACTCCCTTCAAGCAATCAACGACTAAAACGAATGCTCCAGGACCTTTACCCAAAGTTCTTAAGACATTGGTTGCCCCAGTTGAGCCTGAACCAACTTCCCGAATATCAATGCCTTTTAATAGCTTAACTGCGGTATAGCCAGTGGGAATTGAACCCAGCAGATAAGCTACCACCAAAATTGCCCCACACAAACTTAACCAAAGAGTCATATGTTTTTGTCAAAAGTCAAAAGTC
>CAZZXJ010000686.1:0-3650 GCA_964657905.1 uncultured Stigonema sp. | reverse complement strand
CCTGTTTGTCAATTGCTGATTTTTCGGTCTCTAAGAGGGCATTGCTCCAATGTTCGCGTGGGAGAGCGGAAAGAAGCAAAGGAAAATTCCATACCCCATGCCCCATGCTCCATGCCACATGCCCCATCACTTATTAGCCGCACTGCTATAATTGGGCTTTTTGGCTGCGACTTTTTCATTTATGTAGTCGTAGATTTCGCGAAACTTAGGAATAGCCCGGAGTTCCAGACGAGTACCATTCCTCAGGGTGATCACCATATCTCCCCATAAACCAATGCCACGGGGTACTTTGACGATTTTGACAATTTCTGAGTAAATAACGTCGGTGCGATCGCGTCCCATCCAACCCCCAGTTACTGAAATCCGGCGATCAGTGATGCGAAAGCGTAACCACAATGCCCTGACAATGGCGCCAATTGTCAATGGTATGCCAATTATGGTTAACCCAATCAGTATGTTTATGATTAAATCCCCAATATGGGGACCACCTTCAAAATAAACTTCTTCACGAATGCCCATTTAACACCTCGATTTGTGCCAACAACTGCTTTAATTCTTGCAGAAATTCTTGGCTTACGCACTTTATATCTCCTGCTGTTGGTTTAACAACAACCACTAGTCGCCATCCAGGTGATAATTTGGGCAACAACTGATACAAAACTGCTGTTATTTGCCGCTTGATGCGGTTGCGAACTACTGCCCGTTTACTGACTTTT
Source organism: uncultured Stigonema sp. (assembly GCA_964657905.1). Taxonomy (GTDB): domain Bacteria; phylum Cyanobacteriota; class Cyanobacteriia; order Cyanobacteriales; family Nostocaceae; genus Stigonema. The sequence continues at coordinate 2,934 of CAZZXJ010000686.1, read as the reverse complement.
GTGCTAATCGAAATGCCAATTTTGGCTGGAGTCAGATCTGAGTCATCTATTTTTTCTGCAGTGTTGGCGGCAGTACCCTTAGAAGGCACTGTTGAAGATAACGGTCGTAAGGCTCTTAGTGTCATATGTGAACCATGACGACGAATTCCCTCCCGGAAAACTGCCTGGAAATCTTTTCTAGATTTTAATCGATTTGCTTTGGGCAAAGCCACGGCCGCAATGATTGCCCTAAACGCTCAGACGATGACGTCCCTTTCTTCTCCTAGCGCTCAGAACTTTTCTCCCCGTTGGTGTCTGCATCCTAGCACGAAAACCAGAGGTTCTTTTTCTCTTTCGGCAAGTGCCGCCTAGGGTTCTTTGCATACTTTTTGTTTTCCTCCAAGACGATTTTCTATAAAAAAGTCACAATTCGTTATATTATCACTTTAAACGCAATACCGCAAGGTTAAGTTTTTTTTAGAGTGAGGAGTGATGAATTATTATTTTTTCATTTCTAACTCCTCACTCCTCACTTGTAACTGAATCAGTGACCTACCCTTGATGACTGATGCTGATAATCCAAGTCCCAATGTAACGCGATAGCGGCACATCGCCAGGAGACTGAACCGAACAATTGAAATAGTATACTCCGCCAAAATTTGGGTTTTTCACGTTAGAGAGAACTAGCTCAACGTTGCTACCTGCTGGCACTGCCTCTTGGGGATAAATTTCAATCACGTGATTTTCTTTGTCCCACTTTACCTCAGACAGGGGAACTTTTTTGTCTTTAACACGTACTTCAATGTTTTTGTCGTCAAAGCTTCCTTTGTAGTACTCAGGATAACTGATCACAAAATGAGCTACCGCTATTTTCAGCTTTTTGTTAGAAATTCTTAGTCGGTAACGATCCCAGCCATCGGGTTGACCACCAAAATCTAAGCGATAGGACAGCTGATTGTCGCCTTTGACACCGCTAAACAATGTAAACCCTGGATTAGACTGCGCCCAGCTAATGGCTGGTAACCCAGCCAGCAAACAGCTAGTTACGGCTAAAGCAGAGAGAAGTCTGAGCGGCGGAAGCCGCCTAGTAGAACTTCGTCCAAGTAAACGTCGCATAGTTAAGCTCCTGTGGCAGAAATTGAGATCTAATAACTGGAAGTGAATGTTTGTAAACTAAACTTTACTACTGACTTTATAAGAATGGACGTAGAATCCCAACAAAAAGTGTCCTTATACGTAGGTTAGTAAGTACAAAATTAATATTTATTTGTGATTTATATAACATAAGCTTTCCTAAATATGACTGCAAGCTTGGTGAATTTGAACCTGCGGTAAAACACCGTTAGGATTTAATTGTGTTTCTGAATATGTATAAGTGTATCTAAATTTAAGTTGTTTGTTATAAAAATTCAGTAATGCACTAGAGTAATCCCTAGCTAACTTAGGCTAAATTGAGAAAAATACGGTTGACTCAAAGCAAAAATAATTGATTTTTTTGATAAGTTGTTGACAATTTAATTAATATTACAAAACGTGAAAAATTAAGAAAAAAATTTTAAATTCATAAAAAAAGTTAAAAACAAAGATGCAAGATTTGGGTATCGATATAGGATGTGCAATAAATGAAACTTATTTGCCAGTAAGCTAATCGGCTCAATTCTAGGAGTCAGGAATATAGCTGTATTCTGACTCCTGGCCCCTAGCTTCTGGCTCCCCTAACTACGAAAGATTGCAAACTAAATGCATGCAAGAATAAATATTTATCTCTAAGGAGATTTCATGAGAATAGCAGTTTCCAAAGAAATTGAAGTTTGTGAACGTCGTGTAGCATTAATTCCTGACACCGTTGCCCGATTGGTAAAACAGGGTGTGGAAGTGTGGATAGAGGCTGGTGCAGGCGAGCTGGCTTTCTTTACTGATGCTGCTTATGAGGCAGCAGGAGCCAAAATTATCGCTGATACCGCTACTTTATGGGGCGAAGCAGATATCCTACTTAAGGTCAGCCCACCTCAAGAGCGAGAAGATGGACGTTCAGAAACTGACTTACTAAGGGAAGGGGCTGTGCTGATCGGGTTTCTCAATCCCTTAGGAAATCCGTCTGTGGTGCAGCAACTGGCAGAACGCAAGGTAACTGCTATCAGTATGGAGATGATTCCTCGTACCACCAGAGCTCAGAGCATGGATGCTTTGTCGTCGCAAGCGTCAATAGCGGGTTACAAAGCGGTACTGATTGGCGCAGCAGCATTACCAAAATACTTCCCAATGTTGACAACAGCCGCAGGCACCATCGCCCCCGCAAAAGTGTTTATTATGGGTGCTGGTGTTGCAGGCTTGCAAGCGATCGCCACCGCCAGACGCTTGGGAGCAGTGGTAGAAGCCTTTGATATCCGCCCCGCCGTTAAAGAAGAAGTACAAAGCTTGGGAGCGAAATTTGTTGAAGTCAAACTAGAGGAAGAAACAACCGCTGCTGGAGGCTATGCCAAAGAAATTTCTGAGGCTAGTAAACAGCGCACTCAGGAAGTTGTCGCTGAACACGTCAAGAATGCTGATGTAGTAATTACTACCGCCCAAGTTCCTGGGAGAAAAGCACCTATTTTAGTCACCGAAGACATGGTGGCACAGATGAAAATAGGTTCGGTCATTGTGGATATTGCTGCCGAACAAGGTGGTAACTGTGCCTGCACCGATCCCGGCAAAGACATTGTGTGGAATGGCGTCACCATCATCGGTCCAATCAATCTACCATCATCAATGCCAGTTCACGCCAGCCAATTGTATTCCAAAAACGTGACATCGTTGATGCAACTTCTCATTAAAGACAAAGCAATGCAATTGAACTTTGGCGATGACATTATCAATGGCGCTTGCGTTACCCACGCAGGTGAAATTCGCAACTCACGGGTAAGCGATGCACTACAAGCTTTGAGCAGTGTTGGGTAATAGGGCATAGGGCAT
>CAZZXJ010000685.1:0-3654 GCA_964657905.1 uncultured Stigonema sp. | reverse complement strand
CATGCCCACGAAATCCCACCCTTAGAAGGGGTGGGATGAGTTTAAGAGTTTTCCGCCAATTGTAGATAAAGTTCATGAATTTTTCGTTACAATTATTTACAGTAATTAAAAATCAATGGGATAAACATATAATCTTCTCATTATGACTGTTACTTACCCCCGGAAATTTCAGAATACTTTGGGTGCAAGAGATATCCTCAAGCAGGTGGTTCGCGATCGCGAACTCCATCTCATTACCCTTAACCGCTACCGCTACAGCGAGCAACGCAGTTGCAAAGACCTCACTGAAATAATTGAAACACTGGATGGACAACCACGGGAACTAGTGCAGGATTTGTCCCACCACATCTCGGATGAAGCGCGTCATGCCATGTGGTTGACTGATTTGTTGGTGGAACTGGGTGCAAATGTGGGAACTCCTCCTGGTTCTTCCTATATCGATGAATTTGATCGTCTTATAGACCGAGAATCCTACGACTCAAAACGCAACCTAGAGGACTTTATCATTGCTGCGTTGGCAGCGATTAACATAACTGAAAAACGGGGTTGTGAGTATTTCTCCGCCCACATTTACGCCCTTAAGCAAGCGCCACAAACAGAAGAAAACATCAAAATCCGCGAAACAATTGAAAAAATTCTGCCAGAGGAAGCAGGACACGTTCGCTGGGGTAACCGCTGGCTAGCACAACTGGCAGCCTCTAGTCCTGAACATCGGCAAAAAGTAGAGCAAGCCAAGCAGAAATACGCTGCCATTGAACAAGCCGCTTTTGAAGCAGGAATGGATATCACCCTAGGTGCAGAACTGCGCCGGGTTACCAAGTTGGTGGAAGTGGCAAATACGATGCCACTTTGGCAACGTCCCCAGTACTTGATGGAACGCTTACCGCAGACTTTGCTTGCACCGGATCTGCAAATGACCCGGATTAATGTACTGCAAAAGGTTTGGAAACGTGATCCACAGGCATTGATGGAGAAGTTTGTGCCGCTGTTCCTCAAGGGCGTGAAGAAGATGGAAAACAACCCCAAAAACACAACAGTGTAGAACAGGCGTCTCGACTGTTATTAGGTAGGTAAGGCATATGCCTTACCTACTTGCTTTTGGTGTAAGTGTTTGGTTTACTGAGTTGAATTGAGCAAACACCAAGCGCAGAATTTCGCGTCTGGTTTTAGAAGTTAACAACCAAAGGCTAACAACGCTAGTAAAACAAACTAGGACACAGGAGTCGGTCAGCATTCACTTCCGGAATCGTAAAAATACCGTAAAAGCTGTTCTAAGCATTTGCGAAGTACGCCAAACAACTGCTGGACGAAAAACATTTTGTTTTCCGATACAGATACTAGCCGCGCAAGAGCGTCAGAAAGCCTGCATGAGATTGCAGAGTAGATAGCCTCAGGCTGTTTCCCCAATAAGAACGATATGATCCCAATGAAATGCACTTTAGCTTAACTCAATAGCCTAAGTGAGATCATTTCAGGAATAATTTGAAGATTGTGATCAGGAGTTTCCTGATTGTTTGAGCAGGTTGTAATGCTTGGGATAGACGCAGTCAGCTGGCGACGAGCGCGTTCTCAACGCGAGCTTTAAAGCCTGACTATATATACACTTCTGATTGATGAAATACTGAGCTATTGCCTAACTTTGTCGTGTCTCAAAGTTTTGAAAGAGATGTTAAGTAAATACCCTGTTTTAATGCACTTTCATTCCCTTACTACAAAACGATTGCACCTCAAAAAGAGACATTAATTTATGGTTGTTAGACAGTAGAATTTGTACTCAATCAATCCAGAGTTCGGCGCCCACTACCTCTCCAAGGATCAGGAGACTGAGGAGATGGCAGAGTAGTTTTCTTCATATTCGGCTTTGCCGATGGCATCTGTTCTGTACTTGAAGTCAATAATGATACATTTGAAGCAAGTACTTGGTGGTCACAACTTAAGAAGCCTAGTAGCAGACTTGTGACTAAAAGTGAAATGGTGGCACGCATAGCAAATGTCTATTTCAGAACTCTCTACGTCACTGTTACTGAGTTTATTTTAATGCATCCGGACAATTTGGCAAAAAGTATTGTTTTTTACTAAAAAAATATTTTTGAGTTAGCTGACAATATGTTCAATAGGTAACCAATGAGCAGCGCGATTCCGGTGTCAACTCACTTTGAGGAATTGCTTACAGGGAGAAGCTTACAGTTTCAGGTATAGATGCGATCGCGCTCGTTATAAGCAACCCTAAAAGCAATTTACGTACAGTTAATACAGTAAGGATGACTCTGTAATTCTAGTGGTATCGGCAGTTAACAGTGCCAGTAAAACAGTTAAAATTCCGTATTGTTACGGTTTTTTTATCATCGCAATAGTACGGACGGGGAAATGAGTAAGGGTAATAGTCGCGCTTAAAAGAACTCAGCATCTCTTCCAACCCGTGTGCCTCCATGCCATCAGTGGGATAGAACACAGCTTTGCAGTCGCTCAATTCACTATCAATTTATGAAATCCTGTACTTAGCTCAAAAATTAGTACAAGATGGATAGCTTAAAGAGCCTATAAGAGTGTTAAATCTAGGATCGTAAAGCAGTGGGAAATCAACATGAAAGCACAGGTATTTAGAGGCGTAAATCAACTCTCTTACGAAGATATCCCCGTACCGACACTCTTAACAGATGAAGTGCTGGTACAGGTGCAGGTAGTGGGGTTGTGTCAGTCAGATATTAAAAAAATTCGTTATCCCCTGTATGAACCACCGCGCATCTTCGGGCACGAAACTGCTGGGACGATAACATCTGTAGGTTCTGAGGTAATAGGTTGGGAAGTTGGGCAACGGGTAGCGGTAATGCACCATATCCCCTGTATGCGTTGCGCCTACTGCCTGAATGACAATTTTTCCATGTGCGATACCTATAAAAACATCTGCACCACAGCAGGATTTGCACCTAGTGGCGGTGGTTTTGCCGAGTACGTTAAAGTTCCCGGTCATATTGTACGCAACGGGGGGCTAATTCCGATCCCTGATCATATCAGTTTTGAAGAAGCAAGTTTTGTAGAACCGACTAACTGCTGCCTCAAGGCAGTAAAAAAAGCCCAAATTGCCCCAGGTCAAACGGTTTTGATTACTGGTGCGGGACCAATTGGTTTAATGTTTGTCATGTTGGTGAAGTCAATTGGTGGCTCAGCGATCACTACCGACTTACTTCCATCCCGCGTTGAAAAAGCTTTGAATGTGGGTGCACAAGCAGCATTTGATGCCCGTGACGCCAATTTAAAGGCGAAAATTCATGCCCTTACCAATGGCATGGGTGTTGATGTCACTCTGCTAGCTGTACCCAGCGAGAAAGCTTTCTTTCAAGCCCTCGACTGTACCCGCAAAGGTGGCAAAATCCTCTTTTTCGCTGAGTTTCCCGATGAGATGGAAATTCCTGTCAACCCAAATATTCTTTACCGCCGGGAAATTGATTTGATGGGCAGTTATAGCTCATCTTACCGCCTTCAGAGTCTGGCCACTGACGTAGTTTTTAATCGGCGTATTGATGTGCAGGCATTGATTAGCGATCATTATCCATTACAAGATTTATCAAAAGCCGTGGAACAAGCCGTATCTCCTTCCCCCGATACTTACAAAATCTTAATTTATCCTTAAGAGCATGGGGCATGGGGCATGGG
>CAZZXJ010000684.1:0-3655 GCA_964657905.1 uncultured Stigonema sp. | reverse complement strand
CTGAATCTACATCACATTGTTGCTGATGGCTGGTCTATTGGAGTGCTAATTAGAGAACTGGGGACACTCTATAAAGCCTTTTTAGAAAACAAGCCATCACCCCTGCCTGCGCTACCCATCCAGTATGCAGATTTTGCCGAATGGCAGCGGGAGTGGTTGCAAGGGGTAGAGGCAAATGACCATTCGCCCCTACAAACCCAGTTAGCTTACTGGCAAAAGCAGTTAGACGGGATCTTGGTGCTGAATCTCCCCACCGACCGACTAAGACCAGCAGTTCCAACTTACAGAGGCGCGAAACAATTTCTAGAACTACCGCACTCCTTGAGTCAGGGGCTAGAGGCACTTAGCCACCAAGAAGATGTTACCTTATTCATGACTCTGCTAGCAGCGTTTCAAACCTTGCTCTATCACTACACGCAGCAAGAGGACATTGTCATCGGTTCACCCATTGCCAACCGCAATCACAGCGAGATAGAAGGATTAATTGGTTTTTTTGTCAATAGTTTGGTGCTACGTAACGATTTATCAGCCAACCCGACATTTCGAGAACTGTTGAATCGAGTCCGAGAGGTAACTTTGTCAGCCTATGCCCATCAGGACTTGCCCTTTGAAAAGCTGGTGGAGGAACTGCACTGCCTGAGAGATTTGAGTCACCATCCCCTGTTCCAGGTCGTATTTAGCCTCCAAAACACTCCCATGGAACTGCTAGATTTACCTGGGCTAACGCTTTCGCCGTTCGAGTTCGATAGCAAAACCGCAAAGCTTGATTTGGAGTTTCACCTGTGGCAGGGCTTGGAAAACCTCAATGGACTTGTGGTGTATAGCACCGATTTATTTGATGACACCACTATTACCCGCATGCTGGGACATTTCCAAACGCTGCTAGAAAGTATTGTCGCTGATCCAGAACAGCGTCTTTCAGAGTTGTCAATTTTAACAGAGGCAGAACGGCATCAACTATTAGTTGAATTCAACCATAATCAATCTCAAATTCCAAATTCCAAATCCCAAATTTTGCCGTGTTTTCATCAGTTGTTTGAAGCGCAGGTAGAGAAAACTCCCCATGCCATAGCAGTAGACTTTGAAGATGTACAGATTACCTACCGTGAACTAAACATCCAAGCTAACCAACTTGCACATCATCTGCAACAATTGGGGGTAATGCCAGACGTTTTAGTTGGCATCTGCGTAGAACGTTCACCAGAGATGATAGTCGGGCTGTTGGGTATTCTCAAGGCGGGTGGGGCATACCTACCTTTAGATCCTACCTATCCTCAGGAGCATCTTAACTTCATACTGGAAGACGCAAAAGTCTCGGTCTTGGTAACTCAGCAGCAATTGCTTGAGCGTTTGGGTTCGCCTTCGGTATCTATAGTTTGCTTGGATAATCATAGAGAAGCGATCGCTTCCCAAAGCCAAGAAAACCCAACTTGCTGTCTAACATCTCACAACCTAGCTTATGTCATCTATACCTCTGGATCAACAGGACAGCCTAAAGGCGTTTTGCTCAAGCACCGAGGACTGTCCAACTTGGCACAAGCCCAGACTGAGGTTTTCAACTTGCAGCCGAGTCACCGCATTCTGCAATTCGCATCATTGAGTTTCGATGCTTCAATTTTTGAGATTGTTATGGCTTTGCAAACAGGAGCATCTCTTTATTTAGCAAAGAAAGAATCCCTTCTACCCGGAAAAGCTTTGCTCCAACTGTTGCGTGAAAAAGCTATTACTCACGTCACCTTTCCGCCTGCGGTGTTGGCGCTTCTACCTACAGAATCACTTCCCACATTGCAAACTATTATTTGTGCAGGCGAATCCTGTTCTGACGATATTGTAAAACGCTGGTGGAACTCTGGGCGTCAGTTTTTTAACGCTTACGGGCTAACTGAAGCAACTGTTTGGTCAACCGTTGCAGAAATTACCTCTGTTAATCAAAAACCGCTTATTGGTCGCCCGATTGCTAACACTCAAATCTATATATTAGATCAGCATTTACAACCTTTACCAATCGGAATTCCAGGTGAATTATACATTGGTGGTGATGGTGTGGGTGAAGGGTACATCAATCGCCCCAAATTAACTGCGGAACGGTTTATTCCCAATCCTGTTAGCGATCAAGAGCGATCGCAACTTTACAAGACGGGCGACTTAGCTCGTTATCTACCAAATGGCAATATTGAATTTTTAGGTCGTCTCGACAATCAGGTAAAAATTCGTGGCTACCGCATCGAGTTACCAGAGATTGAAACAGTGCTGAGTCAGTATCAAAGCGTGCAAGAAACGGTAGTAATTGCTAAAGAGAACGTATCTGGTGACAAGTACTTGGTGGCTTATATTGTTCCCAACTCAAAGCCGACACCAACAACCATTCAACTACGTGAATTTTTAAAAGAAAAATTGCCAGAATACATGATACCTACAGCCTTTATAATGCTAGATTCTCTGCCACTAACGTCTAATGGCAAAGTGGATCGCTGTGCGCTAAAAGTACTCGACACTCCTAGTCGCTTAATAGATAAAGCCTTTATCGCTCCTCATACCCCCATAGAGTCCACATTGGCAAAAATTTGGTCTGAAGTCCTGAACATTGAGCGTGTGAGTATTCACGACAACTTCTTCGACTTGGGAGGAAATTCGCTGCTAGCTGTACGTCTCTTGGAACGGATACACAAGCAGTTTGAGCGTGACTTGCCGCTATCTGCCCTATTTTTAAATCCCACAATTGAAAGTTTAGCAAGTTCTCTATGCTCAGAAACAGATTCTTTGCCTTGGTCTCCCTTAGTTGCGATTCAGCCTGCTGGTTCAAATCCACCTTTCTTCTGCGTCCATCCAATTTTTGGTGTTGTCTTTCCTTATTACGAACTAGCTCATCATTTGGGAAAAAATCAACCATTTTACGGGCTACAACCCATTGGCATTGACGGAGAAAGTTCTCCACTAACTCACATCGAGGACATGGCTACCCACTACATTGAAGCATTGCGTAGAGTGCAGCCGAAAGGCCCTTATTTTTTAGGAGGTTGGTCTTTTGGAGGTTGGATTGCTTTTGAGATGGCTCAACAACTCCAAAAGTCCGGGGATGAAGTGGCTCTACTTGCGGTGCTTGACACTTTAGCACCAATTAAGCGCAATCTACCTTCCCTTGGCAATGGTTTCAGGTTTCTTATCACTACTGTGGCACGATATATCTGGCCATTTTTTCTTGATTATTTTTGTCTAATTACCGCTCCTACTAAGAACTTAATTAATAGTTTAACTTCTCGTTTTTCTAATTTTAATAAGTTTGTACGATGGCTCGAAAGCAATCTGTTCTCACACTTTATTCTGGGAGAGGCTGCTGCCAATATCATACCTGAGGAGTCCAGATTACGAATTTTAAGTGAGTTAACAATTCGCCCAATGCTTCAGGTTTTCTATGCCAACAGCCAAGCAACTCTTAACTATGTTCCGCAAGTCTACCCTCAGCGAATTACTCTGTTGAGAACAAGCGTTAAGTCAAGCATTGCCGAGCGAGATCCAAGTATGGGTTGGGATGAGCTAGGTTTTGGAGGAACGGAAATTCATCTGATTCCTGGCAATCATCTAACCATGCTGAGAAAACCCCATATCCAAGTCCTTGCCGAACAGCTAAGAGCTTGTATTGAGAAAGCGCATCGAT
>CAZZXJ010000683.1:0-3665 GCA_964657905.1 uncultured Stigonema sp. | reverse complement strand
AATCAAGGAGATTTTCTGCGATCGCTTCCACGTCATATCTGTTGAAGAAACAGTATACCAAGGTACATTAAACCCACTTCCACAAGCACTTTTCTGCGTTCTCCAAAAATACTGTGTTCTCTGATACTATTATCTTCAACGTTTTAAGTTTTACATCTGAACTTATAGAATAGTTGAATGCGAGAACTTTATCCACCAATTGAACCTTACAAAGAAGGCAGTTTAAAGGTTTCAGACCTCCATACCATTCATTTTGAAGAGTCAGGCAACCCGCAAGGCAAGCCAATGGTTTTGCTGCATGGGGGACCTGGTGGTGGATGTCCACCCTTTTATCGACAATATTTCAACCCAGAAAAATGGCGACTTGTGATGTTTGACCAACGCGGTTGTGGTCAAAGTACACCCCATGCTGAACTGCGGGAAAACACTACTTGGGATTTGGTAAATGACATTGAAAAACTGCGATCGCATTTAGGTATAGAAAAGTGGGTTGTATTTGGTGGTAGTTGGGGGAGTACTCTATCACTAGCCTACAGTCAAACCCATCCCTCTCGATGCACGGGACTAATTTTACGTGGCATCTTTATGTTGAGACAAAAAGAATTGCGATGGTTCTACCAAGAGGGTGCGAGCTATATTTTTCCTGATGCTTGGTCAGAATATGTGAAACCAATTGCGATCGCTGAACGTGACGATATGCTCACAGCTTATTACAAACGCTTGACCAGTCCAGATTTACAAATTAGGTTGTCAGCAGCGCGTGCCTGGTCAATTTGGGAAGCTCGTACAAGTAGACTATTACCAGATACAGAACTCATGCAAAAGTTTGGCGAGAATGAATTTGCAGATGCTTTTGCACGAATTGAGTGCCATTATTTTATCAATAAGGGATTTTTTGAACCTGAAAATCAATTACTCTTGAATGTTCACCTGATCCGCCATATTCCTACTGTGATTGTTCAGGGACGCTATGATGTCGTCTGTCCCATGATATCAGCTTGGGAATTACATCGCGCTTGGCAAGAAGCAGAATTTATTGTTGTCCCTGACGCCGGACATTCGATGAGTGAACCGGGGATTCGCAGTGCATTGATTAAAGCAACAGATAAGTTTTAGGTTGCTAATGGCTAATAGCTAATTGCTAATCGTAGTCAGGCAATTAGCCATTAACAATTAGCAATTAGCAATCCTAATTAGTATACTCTGCTGGAGAACTTGTAGTACAAGAAGATAGCAATGATTGCACCCAATACTGCAACGAACAAACCGGGCAGCGTGGGAGTTGCAGAAGTAAGTATCAAACTTCCAGTTTGTAAGAAATTAACCAATGTTCCGCCAATGAAAGCACCAACAATTCCCAGAACCAGGGTAGCAAGAATGCTGCCTCCTTGGTAACCAGGATATATAGCCTTAGCAATAGCACCTGCAAGCAGACCTAACACAACCCAAGCAATAATATTCATATTTTCACTCCATTTATTTATTCAATTGGAAGGACTAAAGCAGCTACAGTCCTTTCTATGCCATATCTCCTATTTATATGATAACAATTTCGTTACCCTTGGAATCATGCAGGAATTCATCACTGGACTTGAGTATTGCACCCATAGCACAGTTCGGGACTACGTGTTGAAGACCACAATAGACATCTGGTGAAAATTAATTATGCGTTACCTGAAACCCTTGGTAGAGACGCGATTAATCGCGTCTCTACGTGTTTTCCGGAGATGTCTAATATAACCGTAGGGGCGCGGTTTTCGCGCCCTTACAATGCAATCAATTCAATTGAAACCGGGTTGCTCCGCGTGTAGGAATGATATCATGTTCGGTAAATGACTTATCATTTAGGTTTGACCTCTCCCCGCCTTTGACTTGCGTCAAAGTCTGGGGAGCCAGTGCTGCCGGAGGGTTTCCCGCTACTAGGCGACTGGCGTGGAGAGGTAGCTTATTATAAGTATTCAAGCGAACATGATATGATTTAGGATCGCTATATCTATGAATCTAATTGCTATCGTGCCACTGCTCGTAAGCTGTAACTCCCTGATTCTCCTGCTTCAAAAGTGTTAGCCAACACATAGTAAATGCCATTCTCAGGGAGGGTCACAGTCAATCTAGAATTAAAATCAGTTGGGGAAATGTCGTCGTTTTCCGCCACTAACTTCCCTCTACCGGGAAGAAGCAAGTACAAGTGAGAGTCTATCTGCGAACTCTTCATCTCAATAGTCACCTGCTGACCAGCTTTTCCTTCAAAGGTATAAAGGTGAAAATAGCTGTTATTTGGTAAAACTCTATCGCCCTTTTTGAGGGTTGCTTGTACGACTTGACCATTCAGGGCTAAGTCCTGAACTTGAACATTACTGGGTTGTTGGCGCTGAGTCACTAAGGAAGGGTTACCTTGTTCTACTGCTACTAAAAAAGGCTTGACTAGGTCGGTAGGAATTGCCAAACTAATGCCAATAAATCTTTTAATTTGGGTGTCATTGATAATAGCGCTATTGACACCAATCACCTCACCATTAGAGTTAAGCAGTGGTCCTCCAGAATTTCCAGGATTAATAGCAGCATTATGTTGGATTAAGCCAGATTTTGTGTCAAGGCGGCTGACCACACCATTGGTGAAGGTATTCTGGAATTCAACACTTAGGGGAGTTCCAATGGCATAAACCGATTGACCGACTCGCACTGAACCAGGTGCAGCTAAGCGAAGGGTGGGCATATTTTTCTGATTACGAATCTTCAGTGCTGCTAAATCTAAGCCTTTAGGTGCAAAACCAACCACATCAGCTAAGACTTGTTTTCCATCTGCAAGAACTACTGTAACAGTGGAAGGAGCATCTTGGACAACGTGAGCATTGGTCAAAACTAGACCATTCTGACTCACAATAAAGCCACTACCATGTCCTGTACCAGTGGCGATCGCAACTACAGATGGACTAGCTTGCTCGTACACCCGAATTCGGGTTTGTTCTTCAGAGTTTTCTGCTAAGATAATTTTTGATTGTTTTCCCTTAGTCTTCTCACTGAGCAAGAAGTTCTCAGATTGTTTAGCGTTAAGAGCGATCGCACTTAATTGGTAACCAAAAAGCGCCTCAACACCAGCCACACCAATCACACTTGCTAAAATTACAGATGTTCCTATTTGTAACAGGTTACTTTTCATATCAAGACATTCCTGAATAAAAAATTTCAATAGCTCAAACCTATCAGTATCTTAAATGCTGATTTCTAGACGCACCCAAAATTGGAGAAAAACTTCTTCAGTGTCAGCGATAAAGCTATGTTGGTGAAGTTTTTATCACCATTTTCCAAAGCTGTGTGCAAGTTGTTAAAGTAAAACTTAAGGGATACGATATAAATAAAAAATAAGATGACAGCTAGGTGTGTTCTCGGACTGATAAATTAATGTTTATTTAAACAATTAAGTAAGTCTGCACCATAAATTATTACTGGTTTGTAGTTGCGCTTTAGCGCAGAAAGAAGCGAAGACACCGCAACTAGAAGCATTTGTAACATTTCTTCACGATGATGAGATCTTTCTATCAAAAATCAGTCAATCCCATGAATCGCCTTTATCTTACTCTCATTCCCATCCTCAGTAGTTTCTTGTTCTTACCTACTGCTTGCGCCTTCTCTACTCATCCAACCTCTAGCCAGCGCAATTCTGT
>CAZZXJ010000682.1:0-3666 GCA_964657905.1 uncultured Stigonema sp. | reverse complement strand
TTCTTCTAATGTACAACTAGATATCCAGTTGTGTTAAGGGGGTTTAAAAAGAAAATGGCAAAACGTCAAACGGATAAAGAGTGGCAAGAAATAAATCCAGATAAAGCAAAAAAATATACCTAGAAGTACTTGGAGTGCAAAGAACGGGTTTTAATAACCTTAAATGAGGCTACATTGGCGAAAATTGATAGAGTAAAGCCCTCTGAACAAAGATATTCGGATTGGGTGAGGAAGCTTATCAAGGACTGGGAAGAGGCTCAGAGCGACTCATAGCTAGTAGTGTGGTAAAAACTCAACTGCCCTTTAATCTGTTAAGCCTGTGGCTCAATTCGATTAAAGGGCGTTTCGTTTTTACCGCGCTATTCCCCTACGACCAAATTGAGTACAATTATGGTCGCAGCACCCTATCGCAAATAAGGTGGTGTCTGTTTGCCTTACACACACGCTTTTGCTGTGGTTTAATTCTACTTAGCCTTTGTTCGTACCTGCCTCACCATGGCAATCAGCGTCTGGTGAGCATCTTCAGCATCAGCTAAAACATGATCAAACTGAATGCGAATCGGTACAGCTTCCCCATTAACCTGTGCTGTTAAATCCATCCCTTGAGCATCAACTGAAACCATGGACGCTGCTGTTGCATCGGCTAAACCTCCAAAAGCCTGAGTGTAAAGAACTACAGCCTCAGCATGGTCTTCATTCATGTGGTTGCAGATGCGTGAACTTACGGACGCAGAAAATTGTTTAGACATAGTGAAACTCATATTGCTTACAAATCAACTTAATTACTTGAATATTATTAAATTAGAATAAAGTTTTTGCAGTAGTTTCCATTTTAATATATGCGAAATTTAGCCAGTTTGGACTGTAGAGGAAGTATTGGCACAATTATTGAAGCAAAAAGCCGATGAGCGCAACTAGCCACCGCCGAATTGTCATTGGAGATGTGCATGGTCACTACAAAGGTTTAATGACATTGTTGGAAGCGATCGCCCCCACATTAGACGATCAAGTCTATTTTCTAGGAGACTTAATTGATCGCGGACCCCAAAGTGCACAAGTAGTGAAGTTTGTCAAAGATAGCCAATACAAATGTATACTGGGAAATCATGAGCAGATGTTATTAAACGTTCTCACCAATGGACACATCCTCACCCCAACAGTGCAAGCATGGCTATGTAACGGGGGGCAAGCAACAGTAGCTAGTTATCAACAAGCCACAATACCGAGCGAGCATGTGGAATGGTTTAAGGCTTTGCCCACATATCTCGACTTAGGGGATATTTGGTTAGCTCATGCTGGTGTTGATCCCTCAATTCCAATAGCCGAACAAACTGCCGAGCAGCTTTGCTGGGTACGAGACAAATTTCACAGCATTGACAAACCCTACTTTCCTGATAAACTGATCATCGTTGGTCACACGATCACATTTACCCTACCTGAGGTGTCTCCGGGTCAACTGGCACAGGGACATGGGTGGCTAGACATAGATACTGGCGCTTATCATCCCCGAAGTGGCTGGTTAACAGGTCTTGATGTAACAAATTGGCTGGTTTATCAAGTCAATGTCCTCAAACACTGTCTTCGTACTTTGCCGCTAGAAGAAGCAGTGACAACCGTTAATCCAGCTAAGGTCAGAGTTCGCGACCACAAGCAGTGAGGATAGGGCCATAGGGGGAACACAAATGACACATGACACATGACTAATGACTAATGATTCAACAATGCCTGAATATTTGCCTTATAAGCGGCATTGTCTAACCCAGAACTTCCATTGCTAGATTGCTTGTTAATGGAATTTTTCAGAGCTACAATCCGATCGCCAGTTGCTGGGTGGGTACTCAAAAATGCCGGAGCACCAGAACTCTTGTTGAGTAGTTTTTGCATAAAAGCAACCATTGCCTCCTGAGAATAACCCGTGCGTGTCAAAGTTTTTAATCCTCTTTGATCGGCTTCAAATTCATTTTGACGACTGCGCGGAAGGTCGCGTGCCAGTTGCACTCCAATTTGTACCGCTTGAGATTGGTTTAACCCAGATGCTGTTAATACGCCATTCTCGATCGCTTTTTGCCGCATCTGTTTTAGTACGTGCTTCCCGCCAATGTGACCCATTTCATGCCCTAGGACACTTGCCACTTGCGCTTCATTGTCTGCAGCTTTCAGCAAACCTGTGTGGACATAGACAAAGCCCCCCAAGGTAGCAAAAGCGTTAATACTGTCATCTTGAACTACCTGGAAGGTATAAGGGATGTTGGGGCGATCGCTATTAGGTATGAGACGCCGACCAATTTGTTCCACATATTGATTCACCTCTGGATTGCGGTAAAGTCGAGTTCCACTGCTTACCAGTTGCTGATTTATCTGCTTGCCAAGCTCAACTTCCTGGCTAGAGGATATATTAGAAAGCTGAACTAATTGGGCTCCCTCCAAAATTAGGTCATACCAGGAAGCACGGGAAGCCAGGGGTGTACTGAGGCACAAACTCACGGCGACTACCACCGAAATCAAAAGATAAAACCAGCGACGCTGGGAAAAACGGGAATTTAAACTCAAGCGGTTCCAATTCATAAATTATCCTGTTCGAGGATGTTTTTGGCAGAACGTAAGATTATCGGACGGATTTAGAGCTTTCTAAGTTGCATTTTAAACTTCTTGCACCTAGACCATACCCGCCAGAGAATTTCTTCTCTGGCTGTGTAGAGACGCGCCTCTCGTTGCGGCACGAAGTGCCATTTCCCGTCTCTACAATAGGACTAAACATTGTTCTACAGTCCTATGCGTTCTGGTTTGAGCGCTATTAGCCTACAATTTTGTTTCGCCGCCGCCAAGATCCTTGACGATGAGAAATTTCAACTGAGTACAAGCTCGGAACTTTCGCTTGTTGTGATAAACTGTCGCATGATCGCAACACCCAGGCACTTTTGGTTACCACCAAGTAGGGAACAATGTCGCATCTTTACTAGACCGTACTCCTACAATCAATGACTCCGCTGTAATTTGGGAAAAATTTTTATGGCTATTTTAGATTCCAAAGGTCGCTTATTCGGTAAACTTAACATTCTCGATTTAGGTGCCGCACTGGTAATTTTACTAGTTATATTCGGTATCTTTTTTTTACCTGGAGGTTCTGGTTCGGTCGCCCAAGTAGGCTCTACGACAAAACCTGTAGAAGTAGACTTAATTGTTCGAGGTTTGAATGTGCGCGACCCTCAAAGGTTATTCAACCAAGGATTAACAAAAGGCGGCAAAACTAATATTATTATCCGCAATCAACCCCACGGCGCCATTGCTATTAAATCAGTGGAATTGCTACCTAGAACAATATTGGTTACCCAGCCCGATGGTTCCGTTAAAGAAATACCTGAACCAAGAAAAAATAATTTTAGTACAGATATGCTTATGACTTTGGAGGGTAATGCGCAAGTCACGGATAATGGACTAGTGCTTGGTCCAAGTAAGCTCAGAATTGGAGAAACGGTTGAATTGGACGGGTTTAATTATAACTTCAAAGCTACGATAATTGACGTGCGAAGTAAAGATAAAGCATAGCTTTTCAGTTCGTGTTTGTCTTGTGACAAAGAAACGCAGGTGGCTACCAGTTTACGAGTCAACCCCTGTGAAGCTTGGAATTTACCGGATAAATAGCAGAAAGCCCACCAAGGACTGACT
>CAZZXJ010000681.1:0-3666 GCA_964657905.1 uncultured Stigonema sp. | reverse complement strand
ATGGTGAATACAATAAAAGATTAGATAATCAACAAAAAGAATTGGAGGTAATTAAAGAAAATCCTATTTTAATTACAAAAGGATATTCTCGGGATCACAGACCAGACCTAAAACAATGTATTTTAGATTTAATAGTAAGTAGTGATGGAGATATCCCTTTATTTTTTAGAGGAGGTTCGGGAAATGAATCAGATAAAGCGATTTTTGGGAAAATTTTAGCCGAGTATTCTAAGCAAATAAATTTTGAGAGTACTATGGTTGCTGATAGTGCTTTATATACTGAAAATAATTTGAAGTTAATGAAAGAAGAAAAACTAAAATGGATAAGTCGAGTCCCATTTTCTATAAAGAAAGCCAAAAATTTAGTTAAGGCGCTATCGAGTGAAGAATTGCAAGAAAGTGAGCAAAAAGGATATAGTTATAAGGAGGAGAAAGTTACTTATGGTGGGATAGAGCAAAGATGGGTAGTAATAGAAAGTGAAGAGAGAAAAAAAGCAGATTTAAAGAAGTTGTCTCAAGAAATAGAGCAAGAATCAATCAAACTTAAAAAACAAATAGCCAAATTATTAAAAAGTGAATTCGACACTGAATCACAAGCAATATCTGAAGTCAAAGAATTTGAATTAAAACTAAAATACCATCAAGCTGCTGAATTAGAAATTATTAAACATCAAGTCACGAAAAAGAAAGTAATTTATAAAATCAGCTGTAGCTTGGGAGAGAATCAAGAAGTAATCGCGGAGAGGCAGAGACAAGCGGGAAGATTTATTTTAGCTACTAATCTCTTAGAAGTACAAGAGTTAAATGCTGACGAATTGCTGAAGATATATAAACAACAGCAATCTTGTGAGAGAGGGTTTAGATTTATCAAAGATCCTTTGTTTTTTGCGGATAGTCTTTTTGTGAAAAATCCAGAAAGAGTAGAGACAATGATGATGTTAATGGGATTGTGTCTCTTGGTTTATAATCTAGGACAAAGACAACTAAGAAATACTTTGAAAACCGAAAAATCTACAGTTAAAAATCAAATCAATAAATTAACTGACCGTCCAACTTTACGGTGGATTTTCCAATGTTTTCAAGGAATTCACGTTCTGATTACACAAGGGGTTAAGCGAATTATTAACTTGAACGATGAGCGTTGTCGAATTTTACAATTCTTTCCTATTTCTTGTCAAAAATATTATTTATTGTCCTAAACAAATATTCTAATCATCGTTATCTAAGTTAATTGAAATTCAATATTTTTGCATAGCTAGCTTTTTGAACAATAGATAAAAGCTGGAGTTTTCTTCTATTTAATTCCTTGTTTTTGAGTTTTACATAAGTGTCAAATTTATAACTTTTGACTTTGACTAAATGTAATATACTTGTACTACTATTTGAAGTGCGGAATGTGGGTTGTCTAAACCCACAGAGGCGAGTAGTCGCCCATCAGGACTGAAACTCACACTCACAACCCCAGCACTATGCCCTTCTAAACGGTTGCGTTCTTGAATTCCAGAGACTACCTCCCCAAGCTCACTTACTGTCACCGATTTGACATTTGCTGGTGCGCCAATAGTATTACGAAGCTGTTTCCCAGCCTTGACACTGGCAATGAGTGCCTCAATCTGCTGATTTGATAAAAGATTAGCTTTGGATGACGAATTTAATGCGTCAATTTCTCCCATCTGTGCTTCTCGTCCTTGCCAATAAGCTAACCCGGCGAAACAGCAAGCTGCTATTCCCAAACCACTCAGTGCAACTACAGCCCCAAGACGAATCAGGCGGTTGGCTTTTTGATTTGCTTTTGCCAATATCTTTTTTGCCTGTTGTTCTGCTGCTAGTAGTTTTTCTGCCAATATCTTTTTTGCCTGTTGTTCTGCTGCTAGTAGTTTCTGAACATCTTGCCTTTCTAGCTCCTGACTAGCAGCTAAAAACTGATAATCCAAATCACTTAAGCTTTTCCCTGCTGCCCACCCCTGTGCTTGTTGCTGTGCCTCTCTCCGCAACAAGCGCGACTCATCCTGACAACCAGAAGCAACCCAGGCATTTAAGGACTCTGCATAGGGTCGCAGTTCTGCCAGTACCTTATCCAGCCAATCCTGATTAAACACTAGCGCATAAATGCGATTGTAAACTTTCAGCTCTCCCTTATGCGAAACTACCAACCCCGTCAGTCGTAACTCCATCTGTTCTGAGCTACCATCTGCCCCAATTCCTCCCTGTTTCACAATCTTCTGATATAATCCCAGCAATCGACCTGTGCGCTGTCCTTCGCTCTGCAGCAGGCGATCGCGAATTGTTTTCAAATGCTCCGGCTCATCTTGGGCTTCCCAGTTCTCAACTACCTTTGTGCGTACTAACTGTTCCACCCTGTCTGCTTCCGCTCCTTCTCGAATGGGAGAATCGGTAGCGAGCATGAGATTGCAACCCTTTTGAGTCAGAAACGGTTGTCCTCCAGTCCAGTCTAATAGAGCTTGCAAGACTGCTGAAGGGTTATCGGCATTTAATGCTAGCCCTTGAGCTAAGGGTTGGGCTTCGTGAAGTTGAAAGCCAGTCAATTCTATTGCCCGCCCTAGATTGAAAGGTGTGCGTCGTTTATCTTGAATTAAGTCTGAGGGAGTGGTGACTCCCAACAGAACAAAAGTTAGCCGTCGGTACTCTAGCTGATCCGCTCGTCTTTCATGACACTCACGAATGGCAGCAAAAAAGTCATCTACTTTGAAATTCAGACTGAGAACACTATCGATTTCATCTACAAAAATGACAATATTTTGAGCTATGGACTTTAACAGGACATCTTCGATAAATTGACTAAAGCGCTGCACGAAAGACAGTGATCTGCGATCACCCCACCAAGTATTCAAATCAAATGTTTCATACAACTTGAGCCGTCTGATGATGCTGTTGACCACACCTTCATACCACTGCTCAGATGTAATATCTGAAGCACCAATAGCGGTAATGTCGATGGCAGCACAGACTACCCCTTCTGCTTGCAACCGCTGCATGGTTTGCACCCGCAAGCTGGATTTGCCCATTTGTCGAGAGTTCAACACATAGCAGAACTTGCCTGCCTTCAAACTCTCGTATAATTCCTGGTCAGCTTGACGCCGGACATAGGTAGGAGCGTCAACTGGGAGACTGCCTCCAACTTGATATTCGTAAGCTGGGTTGATAGCATCACTCATCAGCTAATCCCCAGGTGATCGCGGAAATAACGGCAATACAGGTCACATAGTGGCATGACCTCATTGCCCTGAAACTTCACTAATCCCATACTGCGGAGCTTAAATGCCTGTTTTCTCTCAATTTTGACTGGCTCACTTGCAGCAACTACTTTTGTGATGGCTGCTACTAAGTCAGCATCCTCCTCAATGTTTAACAGATGACGACTCAGGTGATCCCCATACAACCCTTCCTCGGTTGGGGCATCTTTCAAGAGTTGTTCTAACGTAATTCTACCTTTGGCAATCTGATAGAGCGCCACCCGCACTAAATATGGATGCCCACCCACCATTCGTATAAATTGTTCAAGCTGATCAATGGTCCACCGCAACCCGTGTCGCTGTACTAATTCCTGCACTTGGACTTTGGTTAGTTCTGGAAGTTCGATCGCCAACCCGACGATTGGGAAGAATACAGATTATTAGGATTATATAATCGTCTAGGACGAGGGAG
>CAZZXJ010000680.1:0-3669 GCA_964657905.1 uncultured Stigonema sp. | reverse complement strand
CAGCCCTACCGAAACCACTGCATACAAGACTATTTCTGTCAATGCGTAAGTCTTATCTATGTTCTCTGTGACTCAGCGATCGCCTATTATTTTCAGTTTTTCCCTACCCCACTTCTTGTCTCATTTGTCAATGCGTAAGTTCTGTAAATAAGAAATAAGATAATATCAAGTCCAATTGATTAGTGATAATACTCAGCCCTCACCACCAAACCCTCTCCCAAGCACGTGTGTGAAGGGTGTCCGCTCTGGTGAGGTGAGGGCTTACAGCACCATTATCGGGTAGACCACAATAAACCGTAGGGGCGCGGAAGCCGCGCCCTTACAATGTGGCACGGGTTCAATTGAAAACTGCTGTATATCATAACAACTACCGGACATGAGATAAGTAGGGTGCGCTCGCACGAGAGTACTGCACAGAGTCCAATTATGGTGTGTTACGGCAGCAGCCCAACGTATCCCAATACTACTCGGTTAAGGATTTGTGGTGGGAATTTAAGGTGTAGAGACGGTTGATAATTTCTCTCAGCCCTTGCAGTATTGCAACGCACCCTACTCCATCGCTTTAATCTGCTTATTAGCCTCTGACTGCCCTTGAAGCATTGCTTGCTGTAGCGGTTGCTGTCCTAACATAGCGCTGATAAATTGGTTGTCAAAGTTATTCATAATCGCTGCTGGGTACTTGCCTGCTTGCCAAGGCATGGCATAATCAACCCCTGCCACAAATACAGACAGCAATTTGTCTTGGTCATAGCCCAACTTCTGGGCAACAGACTTACGAGTTGGCAGGGCAAATCCTGTTCCCGTCCACTTGGACATACCTGCTTTACCCGTCAGATAGGAAATCAGTTCCCAGGCTTCGGCTTTGTAGTGTGTCTGCTTGTTCATCACATAGGCGACGGTAAAGACCATTGTGCCTTTTTTATTATTAATCCTAGGTACTTCTGCAATAGCAAATTCCAGTTGGGGAAAAGTTTCTCTCAGGTAGGGAATCGCCCAGTTGCCCTCAATGACCATTGCAACCTTATCCTGACCAAACATTTCACTGCCCGAGTTGGTTCCAACATCGGATTTTTGTGCCGATGAGCGGTCTTTTTGATACTGGTCTACCACCAACTGTAATCCCTGCAACCCTGACTGAGAGGCAAACGTTGCGTAACCATTCTGGTCAACGATTTGTCCGCCAAACGCTTTGATTTTGTAAGCTTGACGCGCTAACTCCGGCATTTCTCCAAAGCCATATTGGTCTATTCTCCCATCCTGGTTACGATCCACTGTCAGCTTGTGTGAGTATGTGCGTAGTTCATCCCAGGTAGTTGGAGGACTAGTCAAACCTGCGACGGTAAAGGCTTTTTTGTTGTAAAACAGGGCAAGAGTGGAATAGTCCTTGGGAAGACCATAAATATGGTTCTCGTACTTAAAGCTGTTAACTAGTGTCTCCTCAAAGTCAGCTTGGTCAAATTTGGGGGTGATATAAGCATCCAGTGGTTCCAAGACATTCTGACTCATCAGGAAAGGAGCTTCCAGCGCATCCAAAGAGAAGACATCGGGAGCAGCTTCCCCAACTAAGCGAGTCTTAATGACATCCATGTATTGGTCGGCTATGACCTCATACTTGACTTTGATCCTTGGATGGTGTGCCTCAAAGTCTTTGAGTACCTCTTTCAAAAGTTCTTGTTCCACAGGAGTAGATCCCCAACCACTGAGTTTGATCGTGACTGGGGTTGGTGCTGTGAAGGCTCTGGGAAAGAGTAGGTTTTGACAACCAATGATGCAGATGGCGATCGCTACTACTATTCCCAAAAATTTAAACGTACCTGCTCTATTCACATTTGGATGAAATGCTCTGTGACCCAGATTACACCCTCTATAACTGAAGAGTGATATTTTTTGACCTTAAATTTTCGCAGCAAGATATTGGCTAGAATAACAAGGAATACCAGCACAACTTGAGGATATATCAATTCCTCTGCAACTGGACTCATAATAGCACACTTCACCTTTAGAGATAAGCCATGAATTTTGTCGAGCTTGGAACGGCTGCTCCTCTGGCTCCTGAAATCCCCGAAACTACAGCTTCGGAAACAGTACTCTCTCCTACTTCAAAATCCAGCCTTCGATTCTCTAAGGATGCTATTCGCACCAGCTTAAGAGCATCAACTGCGGATGCTTTCGTCACGACAGTTTTCTCGATTACTACTGTCGGGATTTTAATCAGTAATTTCTTAGTCGAGATAGGCGCCACTCCAGCAGTTTTTGGGATATTATCTTCTATCCCAATGCTGGTAAATCTAATTCAGCCCCTTGGTGCTGTTTTGTCAGATCGCTCGACTAGTCGCTTCTGGTATTCCATTTGGACATACGGTATTTCTCGAATAGTTTGGGTGATTCTAGTCATTGGTATTGCAGGCGCATCATGGGGACTGGTTAATCATCACCAGTTGCTGGTATTGACGCTGATAATTCTCTTGTCAAGCAATCTATTGAACGCACTAGGATACGCATCATGGATGAGTTGGCTGGCAATAATAGTCCCTCGGCGGCTGCGAGGGCGCTATTTCGGACTTCGCAATAGTGTAGCCAGTTTGACAAATTTGCTCTGTATACCTTTGGCAGGTTTGGCTATATCGACTTGGCCTGGTGGAACTCTACAGGGTTACGGAGTGATTGTGCTGATCGGAGTTCTGTGCGGGTTTGCCAGCATGGTGTGTCAGTACTTCAAGGTAGATATAAATCCACAATTGCAAAACGCTTCTTCTGTCAATTCCTCCCAAAAAAGTGGTATTCAGCCAGAAAATCAACCCTTGACAGCAATAGCTAGCACTCCTGCAGTGCCAGCAGAGGTATTACCTTTGAACGTGGAGGAAGTACAGGAATCTGCTGCTCCTGTGTCTACTTCTCACAGCGAAGGCAACTCCCCTACCTCTCCACTTCCCCAACCTCTATCCAGCAATCAACTACAGCAAAGCTTAACTGCCGATCAACCTTTGAGTATTAGGCAAAGCGTCTTGAGAAACTCTAATTTTTTACTGTTTCTTTTGTATTTCGGTGTATGGATGCTTGCTATGAACCTTAGCGTTCCCTTTTTCAGCCTATATATGTTGGACAGGCTGGATCTGGATGTAAGCTTGGTGACACTCTACGCCAGCATTCAAGCAGGAGCGAATTTACTCATGCTTATTGTCTGGGGTAAGTTGGCAGACAGGTTCGGCAATCGTCAAATTTTAACTTGGGTCGGAATTCTGGTGATCGCCACACCCCTGCTGTGGCTGAGGATTGGTAACGATGTTGTTGACATTTGGCTGTGGTTGCCGTTGATACACCTGTTCATTGGTGGTACTTGGGCGGCACTTGACTTGTGCAACAACAATTTGCAAATAGGAGTCGCACCAGTTAAAAATCAGGCTATCTATTTCTCGCTCGTAGCTGCCGTTGGTGGGGTTAGTGGTGCTCTAGGTTCAATTCTAGGCGGCTTCATAGCACAAAATGCTGCCATAGGCGGTATAGCGGGATTGTTTGTTCTATCTAGCGTGTTCCGACTTGCAGCACTTATACCGCTCATCTTTATACAGGAGCCGGGAAGACAATCTTTCTTCCAAATGATACAAGCATTCTGGCAATTTTGCCACAGAGAAGAAGTTAGGGGTTAAACAAGGAGTCAGGAGTCAGGAG
>CAZZXJ010000679.1:0-3670 GCA_964657905.1 uncultured Stigonema sp. | reverse complement strand
GTATAGCCGCGATTTCCAATCGCCTGGTATTTCTGACATAGTGGGATGCTCCCTACAAAAGTCGGTGGAGTAGGATTTCCTACTCCACCGACTTTAATTTGAATTGACTCATCTTATCTCTTCATCTACCAATTTTCGTTTGTCCCTTCCTGATAAGGCTCACCTGTGAAAGGTTGCACACCAATATAAGGATAAACATCATCATTAGGAGTAAAACTCCGCATCACAGCTTCAGAAATATACTGCATGATCCCGGCAAGCATTCTGCACATAGCCATAATATCAACTCCCATTTTTTGTAGTTGCTTTCATCGCGATGTATCTACTCTAGTTCTGATATTTTCAGCTGGCTCTAATTCTCAATATATTGACATTATCTGCAACAATTGTTGAGAAAAGTTTGCAATACTTTAATTTGTCAGTGAGATTTGCAGCTTCCCATCAACTGGGTATCCCAAGGTAGAGAGCTTACTAAAAGAGGCCAGCATGGTGGCTAGTTCTGGATTCTGACGTTGTAGGGAGGGAAGCACTGTTCCGACTTTGTTGGCTTTGGCAAGGCATTCAGAGATTGAATTGGTTAAAACTGGATGCGCACTAATCTCGATAAAGATATCATGATCAGCGTGAATGAGTCCATTCACTGCTGCGGCAAACAGCACCGGGTTCCTCATATTTTGCACCCAGTAGGCGGCATCCAATTCTGGACCCAAGACCTGCTGACCTGTGACTGTGGAGAAAATGGGAATAGTCGCTGGTTGAGGATTAATTTCTTGCAGAGACTCCTCTAATTCTGCTTTTAATGGCTCCATCTTAGGGCTGTGATAAGGTACATCTACCCGCAAAAATCGGGAGAAAATCTGTTTTTGCGCTAAAGATTGGGCAATTTCTGCAAGGACGGTGCTATCTCCAGACAGGGTAACAGCGCAGGGACTGTTGATGGCTGCAATAGAGACCAGATCTGAGTATCCCACTAATACACGCTCAGCCTCCTCTGTTGACAGTCCGATGGCTAACATTTTCCCTTGACCTGCGGCACGCGCTTGGACACGGCTACGATAGAAAATGACCAGGATGGCGTCTTCCAGACTCAGGACTCCGGCTACATAAGCAGCAGCTACTTCGCCAACACTGTGACCCACAACAGTATGTGGATAAATTCCCCAAGAACGCCACAAGGCAGCTAGGGCTATTTGCACAGAAAAGATAGCTGGCTGGGCAATTTGGGTTTCATTAATACGCGATCGCTGCTTCGATGCTGTCAGTTCCTCACACAATGACCAACTTGCATGCAACCGCAGTAAATCATCACATTGATTGATGACTTCCCGAAATACAGTTTCCTCTGACCATAACTGGCGTCCCATCGCCCACCATTGCGACCCTACGCCAGAGAATACAAAAGCTAGTTTGGGCAACCGAGATTGAAGGTGATTAGAAGATATTCCTAGATTAGGTTCTGTTTTAGAGGTGTGCAACTTGCTGTGTTCAGGATTCTGAGTCATGAAGCAATCTTTTAATGTGTGAGAAACTGTACACATTCTAGGCTTTTTGACAATTCGTCAGTCCTGTGCATAACAACCTACATTCCACCAATGTAATGTCAGCAGCTAGGAAGCGCTATTATTTTTTGAAGTAATACTACGATTGTTTCGTACAAGCGCTGTCAAACTTGACCTAATTTAAACCCAACGTTTGCAGGGTAGATGCGTCCGCTACAGCTAACTAGCTGATTTACTTCAGTTGGAACGTTTGTTCAATTTCAATTCAAAAAAGGGGTGTGTTGAATATCAGTGCCCCTTACCTCGTCAGAAAACGCAAGCATGGGAAATTCCTCTGGATGACTAGGGAGGATTAATACCCCATTAACCACTTTCCCAACTGAAAGTTCTTGTTCGGCGTAACACCAGTAACACTCCAAAGACATCATGTTTTTGATGAAATAGGTTTTGTCCTGAATGTCTTTGGCAAAAATCCCAAAACACTCAACTAACTCATTATTTACCTCGACAGCCATTGCAATCTCGTCTCCTAAGTAGTTACAAATCTAAAGTTCTCAATTGAGATTGTCTTGGTAAATTCTGAGAAAAATCTGTGCTAAGCACTCCAGTTTGCCGCCAGCGCTGACAAACACGATTCATTACGCTTTTGTCGTCGCTTCCCCTCCTCCCCTCCCATGTGGGTGTGGGGTTTTCTCCTATATCATCTAGTAGTTGACATTATTTATGGTAAAAACTACCATAAAAAAAGAAGCATTCTTGTAAGGACGCTCTTTAATGACAACTTTCCCCGGTGTATCTACAAACAATCAGCATAAGCATCGCCTAGAGAACCAGGAACTGACGCTCTCTTCTCTTGACTACAGTCTGTTGACTGACCTTTACGAGCTAACAATGGCAGCTTGTTATGTAGGTGAAGGTGTAGAAAAACGACAGGCAAGCTTTGAGTTGTTTGCCAGAAGCTTGCCTGAGGGTTTTGGCTATTTAATTGCTATGGGGTTGGCGCAGGCGTTGGAATACTTGGAAAAATTCCGCTTTAGTCAGTCTCATATAGCGGCTTTACAAGCAACAGGCATTTTTGCCAATGCCCCTGATCGCTTTTGGTCTGTGCTAGCTGATTCCAGTTTTACCGGGGATGTTTGGGCAGTACCAGAGGGGACAGCAGTGTTTGCTTCTGAGCCGTTGTTGCGAGTGGAAGCACAGTTGTGGCAAGCGCAACTGATAGAAACTTATCTGCTAAATACCCTCAATTACCAGACCTTGATTGCCACACGGGCAGCACGGTTGCGCGATGTGGCAGGGGAACAAGCAACCCTGCTGGAATTTGGGACAAGAAGGGCGTTTAGTCCTCAAGCGTCTTTGTGGGCAGCAAGGGCAGCTTTGGCAGCTGGTTTAGATGCTACATCGAACGTGTTAGCTGCGCTACAACTGGGCGAGAAACCTAGTGGTACGATGGCTCACGCTTTGGTAATGGCACTGTCAGCGCTTCAAGGAAGTGAAGACAAAGCTTTTACGGCGTTTCATCGCTATTTTCCAGGTGCGTCATTGTTGATTGATACTTACGATCCGATCGCAGCAGCCCAGGAATTAGCTGAAAAAGTAAATTCAGGGGAAATGGAATTATCTGGGGTGAGGTTAGACTCAGGGGAATTGGTGTCTTTATCAAAACAGGTGCGATCTCTACTGCCCAGTGTGTCAATTTTCGCTAGTGGCGATTTGGATGAGTGGGAAATTGCCAGACTAAAAGCCGCCGGCGCCGAAATTGACGGTTATGGGCTGGGAACACGACTGGTTACAGGTTCGCCGATTAATGGAGTCTATAAACTGGTGGAGATTGATGGCATCCCAGTGATGAAACAGTCGAGTGGCAAAGTAACTTATCCAGGGCGTAAGCAAATTTTTCGCTCTTTTAAGTCCGGTAAGTTGAAAGGAGACTCTTTGGGATTGGCTTCGGAGATTCCTCTTGGAGAACAACCTTTATTGCAGCTCTTTTTTCAGGAAGGTAAACGGGTGCAACCACCAGAGAGTTTGGCCCAAATTCGCCAACGTACCGCAGCTTCGGTTGCTCAACTGCCGCAGGAGGTGAGACAACTGGATAATCCTGTACAGGTGCGGGTGGAGATTTCCAGCAAGTTGAGGGAGTTGACTGAGGAGACACAAAGGAGATGAGGGAG
>CAZZXJ010000678.1:2848-3671 GCA_964657905.1 uncultured Stigonema sp. | reverse complement strand
CAACTAACAACCAACAACTAACAAACTAAGGAAGTATTTGTGGGACAGAAGATTCATCCAGTAGGTTTTCGCTTGGGAATTACCCAAGAGCATCAATCCCGTTGGTTTGCCGTTCCTGACCGTTATCCAGAACTTCTACAAGAGGACTACAAACTCCGTCAATATATAGAACAAAAGCTGGGTAGATACGCTCAAAATAATGCCGGCATTTCCGAAGTGCGCATTGACCGCAAAGCCGATCAAATCGATTTAGAGGTACGCACAGCTAGACCGGGCGTAGTAGTAGGTCGAGGTGGGCAAGGTATAGAATCATTGCGTACCGGACTTCAAGAACTGTTGGGTAGCAATCGCCAAATTCGGATTAACGTAGTTGAAGTGCAACGAGTTGATGCCGACGCCTACCTGATTTCTGAATACATCGCTCAACAGTTGGAACGTCGAGTTTCCTTCCGGCGAGTGGTGCGACAAGCTATTCAACGTGCCCAACGCGCTGGTGTGCAAGGCATCAAAGTTCAAGTCAGCGGTCGGCTCAATGGCGCGGAAATTGCCCGGACAGAGTGGACTCGTGAAGGTCGAGTACCTCTACACACTTTACGGGCTGACATTGATTACGCTTACTGCACAGCCAAAACAGTCTTTGGCATTCTCGGCATCAAAGTATGGGTGTTTAAGGGAGAAATTATTCCCGGACAGGAAGAAACTCCACCCCCACCAACATCTCGCGAACGCGAACCTCGTCGTCGTCAACAACAACGCCGTCGCCAGCAATTTGAAGACCGATCAAATGAAGGATAGTTAGTGGGTTAGTGGTTAGTGGTTAGTA
>CAZZXJ010000678.1:1859-2838 GCA_964657905.1 uncultured Stigonema sp. | reverse complement strand
CTATCAACTATCAACTATCAACTAACAATTAACAAATCATGCTAAGTCCTAGAAGAACTAAATTCCGTAAACAACAGCGCGGACGGATGGAGGGTATGGCTACACGTGGTAGCACCCTGAATTTTGGCGATTTTGCTCTCCAAGCTTTAGAGCCGGCTTGGATTACCGCCCGTCAAATAGAGGCTTCTCGTCGAGCAATGACCCGTTATATTCGCCGGGGTGGTAAAATCTGGATTCGCATTTTCCCAGATAAACCTGTCACGATGCGTCCGGCAGAAACCCGGATGGGTTCCGGTAAGGGTTCGCCTGAGTTTTGGGTAGCCGTAGTCAAACCAGGACGGATTATGTTTGAAATCGGTGGAGTTCCCGAAGCAACTGCTCGCGAAGCTATGCGCCTAGCTGCATATAAGCTGCCGATTAAAACCAAGTTTATTATGCGTTCTCAAGAGGAGCCGCAGTAAGTTATGCCTCTTCCTAAAATTTCAGAAGCAAGAGAATTAAGTGACCAACAACTGGATGAGGAAATTCTTGCCGTCAAAAAGCAACTATTCCAGCTGCGGTTGCAAAAAGCAACAAGACAACTAGACAAACCCCACCAGTTTAGACACGCCCGACACCGTCTAGCCCAATTGTTAACGGTAGAGGCAGAGCGCAAACGGGTAGCAAGTCAACCCGCTAAAGAACAAGAGTAGGAGATTATGGCAGTCAAAGAACGAGTTGGCTTGGTAGTGAGCGACAAAATGCAGAAAACGGTGGTCGTCGCTGTAGAAAACCGCGCTCCCCATCCCAAGTACGGCAAGATTGTAGTACAAACCCGGCGCTATAAAGTTCACGATGAAGAAAATAAGTGCAAAGTGGGCGATCGCGTTCGTATTCAGGAGACTAGACCCTTAAGTAAAACCAAGCGCTGGCAAATCACAGAAATCTTAAATGTCAAAAATATCTAAGAGTTAGTAGTTAGTGGTTAGTGGTTACAACC
>CAZZXJ010000678.1:0-1849 GCA_964657905.1 uncultured Stigonema sp. | reverse complement strand
AACTAACAACTAACAACTAACAACCAATAGGAGACAAGAGCGTGATTCAAACCCAAACTTACCTTAATGTCGCTGATAATAGTGGCGCTCGTAAACTCATGTGCATCCGTGTAGTAGGCGCAGGTAACCGCCGTTATGGCTTTGTAGGCGATAAGATTATCGCCGTTGTCAAAGATGCTATTCCCAACATGGGTGTAAAAAAGTCTGATGTTGTGGAAGCAGTGATTGTTCGTACCCGTCATCATATAAATCGCGACAGCGGTATGACTATCCGCTTTGACGATAACGCCGCAGTTATCATAAACAAAGATGGTAACCCCAGAGGAACGCGGGTATTTGGTCCCGTGGCACGGGAACTACGTGACAAAAACTTTACCAAAATTGTTTCTCTGGCTCCGGAGGTGCTTTAATGGCAACTAAAAAGGCTGAACCCAAAATATTCTACAAAATGCACGTTAAAACTGGGGACACCGTGCAGGTGATTGCTGGGAAAGACAAAGGCAAAGTTGGTGAAGTCGTCAAGGCATTTCCCCAACTTAGTAAAGTCATTGTCAAAGGTGTAAATATTAAAACTAAGCACGTAAAACCTCAGCAGGAAGGGGAGTCGGGGCGGATACTCAATCAGGAATACCCAATCCACAGTTCTAACGTCATGCTGTATTCCACAAAGCAAAACGTCGCCAGTCGCGTCTGTTTCACCTTCACCGCTGAAGGTAAGAAAGTGCGGATGCTCAAGAAAACTGGCGAAATCCTCGACAAATAAATTATGAATGATGAATGCTGAATTATGAAAAAACCTGAAAATTCATAATTCATAATTCAAAAGTTCCCTGACCAAGTCCAGGGATAATAAGGACAAAAAACTATGCCAGCTACAAGACTTAAAAAGACATACCAAGAGACTATAGTCCCTAAACTGATGGATCAGTTTCAATACACAAACATTCATCAAGTACCAAAGTTGGTGAAAGTTAGTGTTAACCGGGGTTTAGGGGAAGCAGCTCAGAATGCTAAAGCGATGGAAGCGTCTTTAAATGAAATTGCACTAATTACTGGTCAAAAACCTGTAGTTACACGAGCAAAACAGGCGATCGCTGGCTTCAAAATTCGTCAAGGTATGCCTGTCGGCATCATGGTCACCTTAAGAGGCGAAAGGATGTATGCCTTTGTTGATCGGTTAATCAACCTAGCATTGCCCAGAATTAGGGACTTTCGCGGTATTAGTCCCAAAAGCTTTGACGGTCGCGGCAATTACACCTTAGGTGTGAGAGAGCAACTGATTTTTCCAGAAGTTGAGTACGACAGCATTGATCAAATCCGTGGGATGGATATTTCCATCATCACCACAGCTAAAAATGACGAAGAAGGTCGCGCTTTACTTAAAGAAATGGGAATGCCTTTTCGGGATCAATAAGTTCATCTAAAGAGGAAACGATGGCGGCAAACGACACAATTGCAGATATGCTAACGCGCATCCGCAATGCTAACTTGGCAAGGCATCAGACTACACAAGTGCCAGCCACAAAACTGACCCGTAGTATCGCAAAAGTACTGCGGGAGGAAGGCTTTATTGGTGAATATGAAGAAGCAGGAGAAGGCGTAAAGCGTAATCTGGTGATTGCCCTAAAATACAAGGGCAAAAATCGCCAGCCCCTCATCAACACCTTGAAGCGGGTGAGTAAACCGGGTTTGCGTGTTTACTCCAATAAAAAAGAATTACCAAGGGTACTCGGCGGTATCGGCATTGCGATTATTTCTACATCCAGTGGCATCATGACCGACCGGGAAGCACGCCGTCAAAACTTAGGCGGTGAAGTACTTTGCTACATTTGGTAGTAGTTAGTAGTTA
>CAZZXJ010000677.1:0-3673 GCA_964657905.1 uncultured Stigonema sp. | reverse complement strand
GGGGTAGGGGGTGGGGTGCTTTTATTATAAGTAATCAAGCGGACATGATATCACGCAGAGGCGGAGAGGTACAAATTACAACGCCAAAATTCAGGCGCTGGCGTTGATTGGTAATGGTTTCAGCTTTATTGATGAGTCGTAACATAGTTATGTTTATTTCCGCTCACCTACTTAGCAGCTAGAACCTAAATCTTCCTCTTCTCCTTTATCCTCATAGCTAACAACTACAGGCGCTTGTCCAGATTCATAACTTAGCCAAGGTGCGGGTTGTCGTACTTGTTCCCATACAGGACTGTGTAGTGCCTCATCTAATTCTCGTGCCATTTCAATCATGCCTGTATAGGCTGCATAGGGATGATGGCGTTCGTGGTTAATATCGAGGAAGGGAATACAGGCTTTGAGGGCAGCGTATTGGCCGCCTCCGCCAGCAACTAAGATGTCTGCACGAGTGTCTTTAATCGTCTGCACCAACTCTTTTGCAGTTAGCCGGTCGAACATTTTGGCATCTGGACCCATTAATTTATAGATCCGCTCAATGTCTTCAGGAGTACTTTTGCAGATACTGGTAGCTACAACTTCTATGCCTAAATCTCTAGCGGCTGAGACAATTGACCAGCTTTTTACTCCACCTGTGTACAGCACCATACGTTTACCTTTTAACCTCACACGGTAGGGTGCAAGTGCTATATCAAGTTTGGCTGTTTCCTCAGCAATGAGTTTCTCTGTACGTTCCTGTAAATCTGCGTCACCAATTTTGGCAGCAATATTTCTCAAGCAACGGTTGACATCTTCAATGCCGTAAAAAGACTCTTCCACATAAGGGATGCCGTAACGCTGTTCCATTTTTTGAGCGATGTTGAGCAGCGCTTTAGAACAAATCATAATGTTGAGCTTGGCACGATGGGCGTAGCAGATTTCGTGGTATCGCCCATCCCCCGTAATTTTTGACAATACCCGAATTCCGAGTTTTTTAAACAGAGGGAGAACACCCCACAGTTCGCCGGAGATATTGTAATCACCAATCAAGTTAATGTCGTAAGGTGTGGTATAGTCAGGCTCGGCTGTGCCAATAACGTGTTTGAGAATATGCTCGCCAGCAACACGGCTGCCAAAATTTTTACCACCGATAAAGCCAGGGACGTTTATAGGGATAACAGGTAAGCTAATTTTTTGCGATGCAGCTTTACATACAGCTTCCAAATCATCGCCAATCAGCGCCGGGATACAAGTATTGTAGACAAATACCGCCGCCGGTTTATATTTCTCGCCTACTTGTAGAATAGCTTGATAAAGACGCTTTTCGCCACCGAAGATAATATCATTTTCCTGGAGGTCGGTAGTAAATCCCCTCATGTGCAGGTTGTCATCGCCAGAAGAGTGACTACCTCGGACTTCCCAAGTGTTACCAATACAGGCGATGGGTCCGTGGACGAGATGGACAACATCGGCAATGGGTTGCATAGAAAGCCAAGCACCATCAAAGGAACATCCCCCTTGGGGTACACCAGGCTTTGGTGGTGTTTGACAGGGTTTTGAATGCAAATCGGTCTGATGATTGCCGCACTTTGGCTGGTTTCGCAATTCGGCGATTTGAGTTTGGCTAAGTTTCATTGGAGCAAGAATTGATCTGTAGAAAGAATTTTGGTGGGAAGAGGAGATTGGTCGTATTACCTTTCTCCTTTATTTGTTGCTAGTAGCGCTAAGCGGAATTAAAAATTAAAAATTAAAAAGCTTGAAATCTAAGATTTTTGGCTGTTTGGGATGGTAGCTTTATTCCCGAGGTCTTTGGCTTTATCTCTCATTTACAAGAAGCTGATCGCGGATTTAGCTGAATTTATCAATAGACATCTCCGAAAATAAATTATGCATTCCTTGAAATCCGCTTTTGGGGCGCTGAATATATTAGAGTTAGAACTACTCCTCGCAGATTCAATAAGTTAAAGTTATTAGCCGAAGAGAGAGAAAAGTGAATGACACAACTAATAGAAGATTGGATTGATAGCCTACCTGCACCTAAAAAAGAAAACATGAAAGTGTCCTAAAGGACACAGTTAGCCTTCATCCCTTGCCTGAAGTACCAAGTTCGGAAGCAAGCGCGTCCTACTTCTCAAGGGTTTTCGCCATTTTCTCTTATAAAGCCTATCATAACATATTGCCAATTTTTTGGCGAGGGGACAAAATTCTTGCTAAAAATGTGTGGCAAGCGGCTGAGAAGCTTTTTGGATAAAGTTTTTCAGCCGCCGCAGTAAGAGAGAAGTTGCAAGGAGGAGCCAGTGCTGTTTCGGTGCAACTGGCGTTGGTTTCCTGCGCACTGGAGTGTTCCAAGTGTTGTCTGTAACCAGGAGAACCTCGTAAAAGTTTCCCCTACCTTTAGTTATGGGGAGTGTAAAACCGATCCAATTCCAGAAACTCAGCCGTCCACTGTAAAGGTATATTAAGGAACTTACTCCCTATTGTCATGCAGCTATCCAGAAATGGTGTTTCGACTCCAGCTAAACGAGCTAAAACCTGTAGCGGAAAACATCCATAAGGCAGATCCTCAACCAAATAGCGGTGATGAGGGTTACACAGGGTCGTACTGGAGTAAGCTCCAACCTGCTGCATATGTTCATAAAGGGATGGTCCGGTGGTTCCGTAGGCGATTTGATAGTGGGTTTTGATATCAATTAAGTTGGGCACTTGCAGTGCTTCACCCACTGCCATGCGATCGCAATCTAAATGGTCAATGAGCGCAACACTACGGGAACCAAGGTTATGGTAGATGTTGTAATCCTCACCAGATTCCCATCTAGCTAATGAAATCAAAAGCAGAGGAATATGGATAATATCATTAACTTTATTGAGATTAATTTCTAAACCCGAAGCAGCAGGCCATAAATGACTAAAGACAGCTTGGTAGGCGACCACAATCCGATTTGTCATGGTTTGGTTCTGAGCTGCTACAAAGAACTTGTTGGTAAGCGTGCTAATCCTGACTGTGTCCTCCGTATTGCCACGACTGACAAACGGAGTATTGTTGACATCGGCCACAGCAGGCAACTGTGCCTGAGCTATTCCTAGTCTCTGGAGCACCTGACAAAAAACCCAACCTGCAAAGCGACTAGCACACAAAACCAGAACATTCATTTGGGAATTGATATATTTAGCTAGAATCCTGGCGTAAGGCTCAATGTCTTGACCACGACAACAGATCAGCACGTTCAGTGGTAGTTGACCCTCATTTAGTGCCGCCAACTCATCAATGTTATTGGAACAAGCTGCAACTGGATAACTTCCAGGAGAAACCGATCCGATTGAGTGAATGGTTCTTGTCTGGGCAACAATGGAAGAACGGCGAGAGAAAAGGTAAACAGTATATCCCTGAGCGCTCAGATATGCCGCTGTCGCCAAGCCAATATGTCCTCTCCCTACAACCAGGTAGCTAGTTTGTAACATGGGTATGGCAACTGTATTCATCGACTATAGCGGTTCTTAATTGCTTGCAGTATACCTGTGAGCGGTGGTCAGGAGGAACCAGCGCTGCCGGAGGTTCAGCCCGCTCTGCGACTGGCGTTCAGGAGTCAGGAGCCAGAATAGGGAGTTATCCTGACGAATGACCAAGCCCCTTTGGGGCAGGGAGTAGGGTGTAGGGTGTAGGGAAAAACTTAGCCCCAAAAAAAGGATACAAGCCCCT
>CAZZXJ010000676.1:0-3681 GCA_964657905.1 uncultured Stigonema sp. | reverse complement strand
GTGTACTAAGAATTAGAAGCTAAACAAGGAGAATTATCATGAATTCACTGAAGAAGCCCATGCGTTTGGCAAAGATTTTGGCATTTGCTCTGTAATTTCTGATGTTCTGTTTCCCTACAGCAGCAATGGCAGATCCAGGCAATTTTCTTGACGGAGTCACGCAACAAATTCCGATTACAGAAGGAAACTTTTTCGTCAGCGCAACAGGTCTTGTGCCAGAAAAGCTACCTTCCATTGGAAGTGCTGTAGTTTCGCTTTCGCCTTCGGGAGAGACGGGAACGGTGAATACGATTCTAATTATTGGCCCAGATGGAAAACCGGAACTCAGTTGTGAAGGAATTTCAGTTAAGAATGGGACTGACTTAATTAAAGAGTGTAGTATTTCTACTCCTGTTACTTTAAAAGCTGGACTCACAAGTTATACGGCTCAAGGAAGTGGTTTTGCCCCGAAGGCTGAAGGCACTTTTAGCGTTGAGTTAAAATAGTAAGTCTGCTGAAGGAGACGATCTAGTTGTTATTCCAGGCACAAGTCGCTTGCCATACTTTCAAGCAGCTTAATCGTTCAGCATACTTTTGGGTCAAAGTCTGTGTGTAAAAGCGCATGGTCTAGTTTATACGGGGACAACTTCTCTAGTCCCACTAATTAAACCGGACCGTGCGCATGTAGATTTGCTAGCTGTGAGCATTGCTGCTGATGGTGAGCAACTTCAAGTGTTACCCAGCGCTCAAATAGCACTTGCTACCACATTCAGAAACCCTATTCAAACTGGCAAAGCATCGGGAAGTGCTGGAAAAAGGAAAACTGACTAATTCCGGAAAAATGATCATCAGAAAGTTAAGCGAAATTATTAATAGTGAAAGAGATGTTTCCTGGGGAAACGGTCAGAGTCGTAGGTTTCTCATTGAAAAAGATGGAATGGGCTGCTCACTCACAGATACTATTATCAACGCAGGTACTGAGTCGCTCCTAGAGTACAAAAATCACATGGAAGCTTGCTACTGCATTGAAGGAGAAGGGGAAGTAGAGGCTAATGGTTTTGTATATCCACTTCAATCTGGCACTATGTATGCCCTTGATAAACATGACAAACATTATCTAAGAGCCAAGACTAGCTTAAGACTAATATGCATCTTTACTCCTCCTTTAAAAGGGAAAGAATCCCACAGTTTTACAGATGGCGAAAGTTCTCATTACTAATGTTGCAGAAAGTGTGCTGCTAGCAGGGTTGCGGCTGAATCAGCATATAAACGGCTGTAAACGCCACTTTCTCGCCCTGAAGGAAAGCGTGTTTGGGCTTCTAATGCTTGTTTGACTTCCTCAAAGTCTTCCTAAAAGAGCCGCACCCCACTGATTTCAGTGCTGTTCATAGCACCACATAGCCTTACACCCCCTGCGTTTATACACGCATATTTTGTCTAGAGGTTATCCTAGCCTGCTTGTTCCACAGGTTTATTTTGAATTCGCCAACAGAGTCAAGTTACTCGCGAACCACTCTTTCTTTTTCTCCTTTCAATCTAAGTTTTGGATCGCTGTGGAGAGTTTGTTGGCTACTTTTGGAAGAAACTTAGCACATACTGGTATTAAGTATGCACCACATCGTGTGCGATGGCGATCGCTCTGTTAGCATATCCTTCCGAGAGATAGCGGCGCTGTATAAAACCTTCTCGCAAGGAGCAATAAACGCACTCACCAGCGGTCGGATATAGCCATCATAGCTAATGTACCTTTTTAGACTTTCTTAACAAACTTGTACGAGGATTAAATAGTGAGCTACGCATCATCTGACGAACTTAAAATATTTCCTAATGAAACATTTCCTGAGCCACCCGAAAAGCCCAGCTTCTATGAACCCTTTAAATGTCACACTAGGGCATGGGGTTTCCATAGGGAAGGTAACTACATCATGGCGTATACACCTGAAGCAAAACAAGATAATTCCAGCAGTAAAAACCTAAAAATAGTAATTTATTTACATGGTTTTGCTTTCGGTAATCCGTTCTTTTATGATGCTCATCTCCAGCATCTTGCTAAACAGGGATACTACGTATTTTTCCCAGACTATCAGAAAGATAAATACAGAGATTCTCAAAAACCTGAACCTTCTGAACAAATTCACAGTATCAATGACCTGATCGATGCAGTAGTTGAAAGTCTAGATTCCACTCCTAAAGAGATGATAGAAAAATTAATAGAAAGCACAAAATGTGCGTTAAAGGAGTTGGGATTGTCGCCGCAGGAGGTGGACATTTACCTATTTGGTCATTCGGTTGGTGGTCTTTTCGCCCTTAGTTTGCCCTACTACAAAGATGCACTTATTATACCGCGAATAAAGGGAATTATTGCCGCATCTCCAGTGAGAAGTACTTTGGAGCTTCCAGAGTGGATGTTACATATAATACATAAAATAAAACCAAATGCAAAATTCTTGAACAATCCAATAGATATTCGCGAGACGGGCGAAGCTCTGAAACATACCCCTGTTGCAATTCTTCTTGGAAACGAAGATTCTTTTGCTTCTTTAAATAACTGGCAAACAGTGTGGGATGCAATTACAGCTTCACAAAAGAGATTGTATATTTCCCAAAGCGATTATTACAATCCCAGACCTGAAAAAGCACTGATAGCTTATCATAACCAGGCTGTGACTAACATAATTATCCCTAACATACCAGAGGCACTGCAAATACTAACAATAGGTAGTCCTGGGAAAGAAGATAATATGAGGTGGCGTTATATATGGTATGCACTCGATCAGGTGTTAGAAGGGAGAGATGTGGAAAATTTGTGTTTTAAGGATATGGGTCAATGGAATTGGATTGTTCCCAAGAAAGTAAAAGGTGTTGACAGTTGGCCATAAAGATTCAGGTCGTTGCGTTTTTGTGAGGAATCTCTGAAAAAGGTTTTACCTTTCTCAAGTAACCTTTAGTAAATATATCTTTGCAGCTTGCCATGTCAATACCAGAATTCGTTTCCGATCAAAGTCTTACTTTACATGGGGTGTTTGAAGCGCAGGTAGAGAAAACTCCAGAAGCCATTGCGCTTGTATTTGATCAGGAGCAGTTAACCTATCGCGAACTTAATAAGAGAGCCAACCAACTGGCACATTATTTACGCTCTTTAAATGTGGGATCAGAAATGTTGGTAGGCATTTGTCTTGAGCGTTCTATTGAGATGATAGTGGGAATGCTGGGTATCCTCAAGGCAGGTGCTGCATTTGTTCCGCTCGATCCATCGCAGCCTCAAGAGCGCTTGGCGTTCATTCTAGCGGATACAAAAGTCGAGGTATTGGTAACTCTCAAGAAACTGGTAGCAGGAATTCCTGTACCTCAAGGTCATTTAGTTTGCTTGGATGCTGAGTGCGAGAATATTGCTACTAAAAGCAAGAACAATCCAAAAAGTGGCGTTCAGTCTGACAACCTAGCTTACACAATCTATACTTCGGGTTCTACAGGACAACCAAAAGGCGTGATGGTAAATCACCAAGCCATTTGCCAAGGCTTTCTGTGGATGCAAGAAATTTTTCCCATCACACCGCAAGATCGCATCTTGCAAAAAATGCCTTTAACGTTTGATTTTTCATTTTGGGAATTATTTTGGCCTTTGATGACTGGGGCTTGTGTAGTCCTTGCCCAACCAGGTGGTGAAAAAGATAGTGCCTACTTAGTCAAACTTATTGCTCG
>CAZZXJ010000675.1:0-3685 GCA_964657905.1 uncultured Stigonema sp. | reverse complement strand
CAGAAGGCAGAGGGCAGAAGG
This sequence comes from uncultured Stigonema sp., assembly GCA_964657905.1. Taxonomy (GTDB): domain Bacteria; phylum Cyanobacteriota; class Cyanobacteriia; order Cyanobacteriales; family Nostocaceae; genus Stigonema. The sequence goes on along the minus strand of CAZZXJ010000675.1, from coordinate 3,664 downwards.
AAAGAAGTTTTTGTTTGTACTAAAAGCCCTTGTCACTTGCCCTAGTTGAGTATTTGCCCCCACTAAATTGGAGATTTTGTGGTCAGGAAGAGGGAGGGGTTTCAATAGAGTTTTAATTGTCTCCCTTCTGCCTTCTGGCTTCTGCCTTCTGCCTTCTTCACTCAAACAAGGAATATGTTGTGCTGTTACCAGCATTTCCTGGCGAGTGAGCATTTCTTGAATTTCAGTTTTCACATATTTACCGCCTCTGATATTTATCATCTTGTGGTCGGGAGTTAGGCGGAGAATGTTGTCAGCAACTCTACCTGTTTGAGACGCACTGACTCCGATCATCTTGGACTCCTTTTTCATGGAGTCTAAAATTTGCTGCCACTCAATTTTGCTGGTCTGTGTATTTAAGGCAAGAGTAAATAACCCCTCATGACCTTGTTCATAAATCTGCTGCAAGGTCATAAAACCTTTATTAGTTAAAATCTTCGTTTCTCCATCAAAGCACGTGCGTCCACCTTGATTGGTAATAATCGCACTTGCTTTTTTCATAATTGGTTCCCAGTCTGGATCGGTTCTATCTGTTACCAAGACTTCCCCGGCTTTGAACTGCTCAATTTTGTTAGCATTTACAATCAGGTGTGCTTTACCTTGACTTATAGCTTCTCCAATAGCGCGACCTGTGATTAAAGGAAGTGGACAGTTAAGGTTAGGGGTTGAGGTGTGGGCAAATTTTTCCCCACTCCCGATTCCACTTCCTAAGAGGCGATAACTCTTCAAGATATGCTGCTCTTTCTGGGATTGCACTGTTTCGGGACGTGCTTGCACGACAAACAGTTCGTTGGTAATGCCATCTTTTGCCCACTCAATATCCATTGGGGTGTAGGTATTGTGGACTTGGGAATAATGGTCTTCAATCAAACACGCCCACTGAGCGAGTTGCAAAATTTCATCATCAGTCAGGGCAAATGTGCCTCTTTCACTGCGAGAAACAGGCACATTTTTGGTGAATTTAGAGCCGTCGTCATAGACCATTTTCAGTTCTTTGCTGCCCAATCTTTTATCGATAATTGGGCGAAAACCTGCTTTTAAAGTAGGTTTAAAAACATAATATTCGTCTGGGTTGACGGTTCCTTGGACTACATTTTCTCCTAAGCCATAGGCAGCTGTAATCAGCGCAGCATTTTTGAAGCCTGTTTCTGTTTCAATGGAGAACATGACCCCAGAGGATGCTAGGTCAGATCGCACCATTTTTTGGACGCCAACAGCGAGGGCAACGCTAAAGTGGTCAAATCCCTTGATTTGGCGATAGGAAATGGCGCGATCAGTAAATAGGGAAGCAAAGCATCGATGACAAGCTGCTAAAACTCCTTGAACACCAGTGACGTTGAGGTAGGATTCCTGCTGTCCGGCAAAACTGGCATCGGGGAGGTCTTCGGCAGTGGCGCTGGAGCGCACTGCTACATCGGCTATATACTTGTCCGGTTGGTCTATTGTGTTACTGCCTGTGTCTAAATCCTTATCGGGGATTGAAACACATAAGGCTTGGTAGGCTTGGATAATCGCATCCCGCAATTGATGAGGAAATGGTGTATGTAGCAGTAGGGATCGCGCCTTTTTGCCTCGCTCTCGTAAATTTTTTACATTCTCAACATCTAAGTCTGAAAAGATCTCGCGCAGCTGGGACTCTAACCCAGCTGATTGGATAAAATAGCGGTAGGCATACGCAGTGGTGGCGAACCCGTTGGGAATATTAATGCCTTTGGGCTTTAGTTGTTGAATCATTTCCCCCAAGGATGCATTCTTGCCACCAACTATGGGTATATCGGCAATGCCCACTTCATCAAACCAGAGGACGAGCGATCGCTCTATGTCAGAATCAGACAAAGTATTTTGAGCTACTGTAACCATTTGCACTTAACCTCAGTGGTAGATTTTCTGCGAGTTTGGCTTGTTTTGCGATCGTAATTTGTAATTTACTTCATATTTTATTTAGAGTCACTGAGCCGAGTTTCTCCGAAGACATTACCCGCTTCTTGTATAACTCAAATCAGCAGGCGCATAAATGCAAAGTTTGTTCCATTAGTCAAGAGTGATCAGTCATTTATTAACAAAAATTTTAACTATAAACTTTTGACTATGGACTATAGCGCATTGCTAAACTACCCATGGGCATATCCGTCTATTATCACTCTTAAACCATTGACAGAGGCAGCCATCATGGCCAAGTACGACAAGATTTTTAAATCAGAAAAGTCTTTAGAAGAATCACTGAGTCCAGAAGAAGCGGTAGCAGCGATCGCGGTTGTCACCGCAGCTGCTGATTCTTCGTTAGAGGATGTGGATGTGGAACTTTTAGCGGATATAATCTGGGGATTCGAGATATTTGAAGGCTACTCAGATGACGATTTGTTAGAGTTGGTGGATAGACTCCTAGTCATTGCTGAGGATGAAGGACTGGGAGCACTGTTTAACACTGCTAATGAATCCCTTACAGAAGATCTAACTCAGGATGCTTATGCAGCAGGGGTAAGCGTACTTGTAGATGAAGAAGAAATGCATGTTCCTAAAGGGAAAATGCCTTTGCTCAAAAAGCTACAAGAAGCTTTGGAAATAAACGATGAAGAAGCAAAGGAAATTATAGAGGAGGTCATAACCGCCTTTGAAGAGGCAGAAGAAGAATACGCAGAAGACGAGGATGAAGCAGCATTAGACGCAGACGATAGTCTGGAAGTGTATGAGTCCCCCTTGGGTAATTTTCTAGTCCCAATTCCGGTTGACCCCCAGCACGGTGGTAGGGTTCAAAGTCAAGAAGGGGTAGTAGGCTTTTCTGATGATTTTGGCACTTTGCTGAGAATCGATTATTATCCTATACCCCCTGAGCAGGTGGAGGATATGCAATCGGTTAGACAGGAAGAGTATCTTCGCTCAATTCTGTTAAACAAGTATATACCTCAGGCAATTGTTGCCAATTTACCAAATGCTTCCGTAGACTATACGGAATACTTGGCAGACACAATGGAGGGAGCTTACTTTGTGTTAGTCAATATGCCTGAAGGTTCAACGATTTCCAAGACAGGAAACAATGGTACTGCTAGCAGGTTGAATGCTTACCGAGGGCTGATCGCTTTTGCAGAGGGTACTTTTTTATACATTGCTAGTAATCAGCGCAGCTTTTTTGACGGGGAAACTCCCACTACTCCTAAAGCAGAAGCCGAGGGTATCAAGCAAAAGATTTTAGAGTTTGTTGATACTATCGAGTTCACTTAGTGTTAAGGGGGAGATCGTGCTAAGTAGAGACGTTGCATTGCAACGTCTCTACTTATCTACACAATGACAGTAAAATATGAATGTGCAACATGGAGTCTAAAGACCAATGCTTGAAAATCACCCGATCATCAGCATCTCTCCTGATGTTCTGGTAGAGAATGTTCCTAATGTAGTTCCTCACAAGCGTCGAATTCCTCCTGCTTCAATGGCTAGCAAAGTTAAAATTTTCGGTGATATTGTCAGTCCTATTGTGGATGAAGAGGACTGGCAATGTCTGAAGTAATTGTTCTCGACACTCATATTTGGCTGTGGTTTATTAATGCAAACGTAGATCAATTTCCGTCGCATTGGCTCGCTCAAATAGAGGCTGCTCCTCAAGTTGGCGTTTCTCCAGTATCTTGTTATG
>CAZZXJ010000674.1:0-3691 GCA_964657905.1 uncultured Stigonema sp. | reverse complement strand
GACTCTTCAGTAAGCTCCGTTATTTTTGGGTATAATAACAACACCAATTGTTTTCACAATTATCCATAAATCTAGCCAAAAATTCTTGAATTTAACGTAATACAGGTCGATTTGGACTCGTCGGGGATATGGAATGTCATTGCGCCCAGATACTTGCCACAATCCTGTAATTCCTGGTCGAATAGTTAAGATCTGCTCAATATGGCAACTATACTTTGGCAGTTCTTCTGCTACTAAAGGTCGTGGACCGACAACACTCATGTCCCCTTTTAAAACATTCCAAAACTGGGGGAATTCGTCCAAGCTAGTAATTCGTAAAAACCAACCAATTTTCGTAATACGGGGGTCTTGTTTTAGCTTAAAATTAGCCTCAAACTCTTGCCGCAGATGAGGCGACGTTTCCATGATTTGCATTAGAACTTCGTCGGCATTGCTTACCATTGTTCGGAATTTCATACAATTAAAGGCTTTGTAATTTTTACCGACCCGTTCCTGGACATAAAAAATCGGACCTTCTGAGCTTAGAGCAATCAGCAAGGCCAAAATTAAGTAGACCGGGGAAAACAAGACCAGTACCAACAGCGAAAATATAATGTCGAAAAGTCGCTTGGCAAACTCTCCGTTTAAACCCTGCAAAGACAAACCTTGGAGTCTAACTCTAAGCGTCTTTCTTTGTTGACCACGTTTTAAGTAAGTACGCGATCGCTTGCCGGAGAGGAGTGAACTCTGGGCAGTCATCATACTCCTTAACAATCCACACCACACATAGTCCCAATCTTAAAGCCTTTCGGAGGTGCTTCAGGGAGCAATTTTCCAAAAGCCTGCAAAACAAGCGTACAAACCTAGACCATCAATTGTGAGAGGGTCTTTTTTTGGTTACACGTATTTAAAAATTCTAGATAACGTTGTGTAAAGATTTGCGCATTAAACTGGGCAGCATGCGATCGCGTATATTCGAGTGAAAACTTCCCTTGATACGCTTCAAAAGTTTTTACTGCTTCCACCAAAGCTGTTTGAGTCTGTTCCTGAAACAATATACCTGTTCCTGTATTCACTGGTGAGGAGCGAATATCTCGCACCGTTTCCAAAGCACCTCCTGCACCATATGCAATGACTGGAGTTCCGCAGGCTTGCGCCTCTACTAAGGCAATGCCAAAATCTTCACAAGCTGCATAGACAAAACCTTTGGCATTAGCCATGTGTTCTTTTACCACATTATCAGGTTGCTGCCCCATTATTTTTATATTGGATTTGGCTATTTTACGAATTTTGTTCATTTCTGGTCCTGTGCCAATTACTACTAAAGGTCGTTGCAGTTCATTAAATGCCCTAACAATCAAAGATACTTGCTTGTAACTCACTAACCGGGAAACGGTCAAGTAAAAATCCTCTTTGTGAGGAACAAAGGGAAAACCTTCGATATGAACTGGTGGGTAAATGACAGTTGCTTCTCGTCGGTAGCAGCGCCAAATGCGACGAGCTGTATACTGCGAGTTGGCAATAAAATAATCAACGCGATTTGCTGTCAATACATCCCACTGACGCAAACGATGCAGTAAATACCGCGTCACCCACCCAACTACACCTCTTCCCAGCTGATTTTGCTGTAGATAATCAAAAGTGAGATCCCAGGCATATCGCATCGGGCTGTGACAGTAGCAAATATGTAACTGATCGGGAGTGGTAAGGATTCCTTTCGCAACGGCATGAGATGAAGATAGAATCACGTCATACCGCCGTAAATCCAATTGTTCAATTGCCAGTGGTAACAAAGGTAGGTATTTTTGTATACCATTACGGGCGAAAGGAAAGTGCTGGAGAAACGTCGTGCCAATCTGACGCTTGTATAAATAACTTTGAGGATTGCTGGATTCAAAGTCGATGAGGGCATACAAGTCGGCATCAATGTGGTTCAGTATTTCCTGAACAACGAGTTCTGAACCGCCAGTAGCCAGGGGTGTCAACCACTCATGCACTAGAGCATATTTCAAGGGCACAGCTAACTTTAATTAATAAGTAAATCATGAAGCAAAACGCGCTCTTTTGAGATGCACTCTTTTGAGTGGTCTAGGTGACTGCATCATGGGTAGGTGCGCTCCATAAACCAAGAATCCTACATACCTCTAAGCGTGGGAGTGTCAATAATAGATGAAAACGCCCCACATTTGTAGACGTATTCGCTGGAAAACCGGTTCCAGAGGCAATACATCTCGGTTAGTGATGTCGAACGCGAGGCAGACCTCCCGGGGCTACGGGGGGATCGACTTGTCAAAAGAGGCAAGGGAGCAGGGAGCAGGGGGCAGGGGGAAAGACTCTCGTCGGAGCTTGTACTCCGCCCCAGTCCAAGCGTCCTGGAAGGACGGGGCTTCATACCCATGTTCCGCTTCGCTCCACGCAGAAGGGAAGGGCTTGCTCCCCCTGCTAGAAAGCCCCCTTCCCCTCTGCCTCTTCGGTGATCCCAGAAGTATTGATTCCAGAGGGATACCACAACCTGATAACCTCAAGATCAAGCAGGAGCGCGAAAAGCTTTTGGCTCTCGCTACCGAACTTCACGACTCAGGGGCTTGCGCTTCTGTCGTGAGTTCTCGCTCTCCGGCTTTGGTTAATGAAAGCAACAGAGAAGGGAACTCTTAATTTATGCGAATTCTAATCATGGGTGGCACCCGGTTTATTGGTGTCTACTTAACTCAACTGCTCGTAGCACAAGGACATGAGGTCGTGCTGTTCAATCGTGGTAATCGTCCGAATCCATTACAGGGGGTAGGACAAATTACAGGCGATCGCACTGATCCTAACCAGCTAAAGGAAAAATTATCACTCATAAATTTTGATGCCATTTTTGATAATAACGGGCGGGAACTGACTGATACTCAACCACTGGCAGAAATTTTTCAAGACCGCGTTCAACATTTTGTGTACATGAGTTCGGCTGGAGTGTATCTCAAATCGGACCAAATGCCCCATGTAGAAGGGGATGCTGTCGATCCAAAAAGTCGTCACTTAGGTAAGCATGAAACAGAAGCTTACTTGATGCAAGGGGGATTGCCCTTGACGTCAATTCGTCCGACCTACATCTACGGTCCCCAGAACTATAACGATTTGGAAGCCTGGTTTTTTGATAGAATTGTACGCGATCGCCCCATTCCTATTCCTGGTAACGGGTTGCATATCACCCAGCTTGGTCATGTGAAAGACTTGGCTAGGGCAATGTGCAAAGTTTTGGGCAATACTCTTGCGGTCCGACAAATTTATAATGTGTCAGGCGATCGTTTTGTCACTTTTGATGGTTTAGCCCGCGCCGCGTGCCTAGCAGCAGGTAAATCACCGGAGGCTTTGCAAATTATCCATTATGATCCGAAAAAGTTTGATTTCGGCAAGCGCAAAGGTTTTCCCCTACGGACACAGCACTTCTTTGCGTCGGTGAATAAAGCAGTGAGTGACCTAGGGTGGCAGCCTGAGTATGACCTGATTTCTGGACTAAAAGACTCGTTCGAGAATGATTATTTGCCATCAGGGCGGGACAAGGCTGAAATCGATTTTTCTGTGGATGAGGAGATTTTGCAAGCTTTGTAAATCAATCCGGTTGCCGATCAGCACCAGCCCAGAAACTCGGTTTCGCACCTATTAACCGGGTTTCTTTGCCCCCAACTACGCGCTAGTACCGCTTGGCGGAATTAAAAATTAAAAATTA
>CAZZXJ010000673.1:0-3692 GCA_964657905.1 uncultured Stigonema sp. | reverse complement strand
GCAGAAGAACTGGTAAGCAAGGAGGTTTGATAAATATGTGGCTACTAATTAACGAGAAGCGGCAGGGGCACAGCATTGCTGTGCCCCTACAAGCAACCTGTATTTCACGATTGGAGAGAACTGCTATGTAACAAAATATTAGAATTTCAAACCGACACCACCTTGTAAGGAGAAAGCGGTACCACCGCCATTTCGTTCGGTATCAAAACCAAAAATGGCGTTACCAAAAATAACAGTGTTGCTCTTTGGTAGGACGTAATCAACTCCTGGTTGCAAGGCAAAGCCGATTTTATTGCCAACAGGGGAAGGTGTATCACCACCAGCCAACACAAGCCCAGCTCCCAAATAGGCATCAGTTTGCCAGTTGATAGGGTAGTCATAGGAAACAGTTGGCACAACTGCTGTACTCTGACCAACTAAAGCTTGGGCACGGAAAGAAACTGGTGCTTTTAGAAGCTTATAGCGGAAGGCAATCACCCCCCCAATCTGACCACCGTCTGAAAAACCAATTGCCGGACCTACACCAACATAGCTGCCATATGCTACTTGAGCTTGTGCAGGTTGGGTGAATTGGGTCTCACTTAAAAGTGAGCCAGCCAAAATAACTGATACTAAATACTTAAGATGCTTCATTTCCTGACTCCTCACACTATTTTGTCAATGGTCAATGGTCAATGGTCATTACTTTTAACTATGGATTATGGACTATGGACTATTGACTAACTCATTTAGGGACAACGTGGATGAATGCCTCCTTGAGTACAAATGTAAGCTAATTGCTTGGCATCTAAATTTTTGACTTGACTAAAATCAACTCCTTGCACTACAGCAGATTGTGTGCCTATTACCGGCTTTTGCACAAATTGATCTGTTGGGTCTTGTTTACTAGGATAGAGAATTGCCCCCTGAAAATCAGCACCAGCCAGATGCGCGCCTCGTAAATCTGCAAGACTCAAGTCTGCATCCCGCAAGTTAACGTTTTCCATGTTTGCAGAGCGGAAAATAGTACCAGTGAGGCGAGTGGCGCTCAGGTTAGCATCGCTGAGATTGGCATGATTCAAATAGGCTCCAGAAAGGTCTGCTCCTTGCCAATCGGTTCTAGTTAAGTTGGCAAATGACAATTGTGTTCCTATAGCAATGACGCGACCTAGATGAGCAGCGTACAGTTCGGCTTCGTTCAAGTTTGCCTCGCCTAAATCGGCCCCTGTCAGACTAGCATTTTCTAAGGCTGCACCACTAAGATCGGCTTTTGCCAGCTGGGCGCTGCTGAGGTTAGCACCAATCAGACGCGCATTGGATAGATTAGCTTTGTTGAGTGTCGCGCGGCTTAAATCAGCACGGTTCATTAAGACACGGCTGAGGTTAGCATCAGTGAGATTGGCTTGTTTCATTTGAGCTTGGCTCAAATCAGCAATCCGATCATCGTATGTATCCCAGCGACCATTCTCACCCGGTCCATGGAAGCGGCTACCCTTAAAGCTTGCTTGGTTAAGATTTGCGGACTTGAACTTAACTCCCGATAAATCGACTTTATCTAGTGTCAATTTGAAGGAGGAGCTTTTGAGAGAGCCACTTTGACCCAATTCGGCGCGACCCAGATCAATACCGTAGGTTTGACCACTATAGACAGTCAGAATCTTGTTAATCACCTGCTGGTTGAGATACAACTGCTTTTGTCGCAATTCTGGCTGTTGGGATTTGTTTTGATCTACAGACTCCAAATTACTGGCAAGTAACTGATTCATGCTTTTTAAATTAGGGATGGCTTTGGGTCCAACACTTACCAAAGCTTGCTGAATTGTTTCCAGTAGGATGGGATCGTTTTCCTTAGCTAGTAAATCAACAAGAAACTGGATTGCCTGTGGGTCCTTGAGGGTACCCAAAGCCAGAATTGCAACCCGACGCTCCTCATTGGTAGCGCCAGAGTTAGGATTTAACCGTTTTACGAGTACGAGAAACTGTTGGCTGTTGCGCTGCTCACTAGCCCGCTGATTTTGCTGAGTTTGGATGTAGATTTGAGTGCCTACTAAAGTTGCTAATACAGCAGCCATACTTAAGAGCGCCACTACCAGCAGGATGAGATTTGGATTTTGCTGCATCCGCCGCCAAGGGTGAGACTGCTCCTTTGGCTCTGGTGTGATCACAATTGATGCGATCGCCGCCTCCTCATCTCCTTCCGTCCACTGGGACTGACCATGGTTGTTTTCATTTAAGAGCCAGCCTGTAAAGGGCGTCTTTGCATCTATCGTGTATGTACCTGCTAGCCAATCGTGCAGTGCGCGACGTCCTTGGTGCCACGGTAAGCCTATTCCTTCTGCTACCAGGACTAGCGTGAAGATTCCCGTTAAAACACCCAAATAGGGAAATGCTGGGCTGTAGCGCCACAGGAAATAGGCGATCGAAATGGGCAGAGTCCAACGACCAATTCCTTCTCGCAGCAAAATTGCCCCAAAGCCAGGCGGCTGACCGAGTGAGTTAACAACCCGAATACCAAACCAGCGTTTGGGAATGGTGTTCCCGGTTTTAGCGAGTATATACAATTGCCAGCACGAGAGTGTCAAGGGCGCTAAAATAGCGACTGTCCACAAGAAATTCGTCGGCCATGCGACAAGACGGGTGCCGTAGTTCACAGGCAGAGCTAGCGGACGGGCAATCGTTGTTTCTGTTGCTACCAGTATTGGGTTGAGTGACACTCGGTTCAGATCGCCGCTAGAATTGGCATAAACACCAATGCCGAAAGGCACTAATCCACTGGCAACCACCAGTGTCATTTCGGTTACCCAAGCGGCAACGCGCCTGGTAACTAGTTGCCCCGTTTTAGATCTTCGTGTTTCTTGCTGTCGGCTGGATTTATTAGTACTTGTCCTCACAATTGGGGATGCCATCAGATAATTCCCTATAACTTTATTTCTACGTCACTCCCAGCATGGCTAGAATACGCGCTTGAATTACGTGACTCAAAAAGAGTGCTCTTAGTCAGGAGTCAGGAGTCAGGAGGAGCCTGCACTGTAGGCGGGTTTCCCGCGCCCTGGTGACTGGCGTTCAGGAGTCAGGAGTTAGGAGGAGCCTGCACTGTAGGCGGGTTTTCCGCGCCCTGGTGACTGGCGTTCAGGAGTCAGGAGAGAAGAATACGTACATAGACGCTTGTTTTAACCTGTTTCTAACTGTCTGCTTATTTCTGTCGCGCTGTACTAGACACAAAAAATTTGTATCCAAGATACACTAGTAATGCCAACAGTGCCAAACTAATCACAGTGGCAATGAGTTTGAACACGAATTGCAGGATGGCAAAGCCGAATAAAGCTGCCACACCCAAAACTACGAGCTTGCCTATTCCAGATAGTCTATTAAACCAACTTGAAATTCGCCCTCTTAGAGAGTTGAAGGTTGAAAAACCAGACTGAGATGACTGGATTTTTTGTTGTGACTGGGGAACCACTTCAGACGGGGAATGAATTTCTGCCTCTAACTGTTGGAGGCGATGCTGTAAGTCTTCTTCTCTTTGAGGATTCATTAATTTCTACCTCAGCTAGGACACTTATTAAATAAAGATACCAATTCAATCTCTATGTTGGCATTTTAAAGAGCGGAATTTTCGCGGATGTCTTTGTTTCAAAGACCACTCAAGAAGCGTGAATAATCTAGTTTTTCTTTTGTAAGCTGACAAACATTACCATCTTAATCATTTAGTT
>CAZZXJ010000672.1:0-3693 GCA_964657905.1 uncultured Stigonema sp. | reverse complement strand
CTAGCAGCCAATATCGCTTTTTAAGGTTGTGGCGCACTTGGGATGTTGTCAACAGTAAATCTGCGGGGTAACTCCAAAATTTAGAAAAAATCTATAGTAACTCTGTAATATATGAAAAAGAAATGAAAATAGGTTGCTAGCTAATGCCATTTTTTGTTTTTGTTCATAGGATGAGTTTCATAGCTAATAAAAGCACTTGAAACATCATAATATGAAAGCAAAAACTTATGATTACGGCAGACGGATATCAGTTCCTATTGTAGTAATTCTGGCGTTAGGTTTCTCGCAAAAAGCGAATGCAACTGGGCTAGGGGTAGCCTCTGATTACAACGTATTCACTACAGGAAACATCAACCAGCAATATACAGATATTGAAGGAAAACTGGCGGCTGGCGGTAATGTGAATTTCGTTGGCAGTATCGGGAGTAATCTGGCTACTAATAGCGGCAACGTAGTGGTAGCTGGAAATAACTTGACTCTGAGTAATGGTCAAGTATCCAACGGTAATGCCGTCTATGGAGGCAGCGCCAATGTTGCCAGCAACGAGGGATTTCCAAATGGAAAACTAAGTCAGGGCAATCCCATTGACTTCAATGCAGGGGGAGACGAACTGCGATCGCTGTCAAAAAATTTAGCAAGCTTAACTCCCAACGGCAAGACAACGGTTGAATCATGGGGCGGCATTGATCTCACAGGTAGTAACAGTCAGCTCAATGTTTTTAATCTTGACGGATCTGCCTTATCAAAGACAAACAATTTTACAATCAGTAGCAACTCTGGTTCAACGGTTGTTGTCAATGTCAGTGGTACTACTGTATCACTGCAAAACTTTGGGTTCAATATCTCTGGTACAAATACACAAAATATTCTGTACAACTTCTATGAAGCCACAAACTTAACTGCCAGTGGGATTGGCATTGAAGGTAGCATTCTCGCGCCTCTAGCTAATTTCACATTCAATAACGGTCACGTTGACGGCAACGTAGTAGTAGCTTCCCTTACAGGAAATGGAGAGTCTCACAACTACTTGTTTCAAGGTAATCTGCCAAGTACTCAGAACACGGGTCAACCTAAAAAGGTTCCTGAACCAGCAAATCTGGTAGGTCTGGGATTAATTGCTGCAATATTAGGATTGTCTCGTCGCCAAAGTGACAAAGCGCACACGGGAAACGGCAGTCCGCCGATTAGGCGGACCAAATTCTAACTGCAATATCTAACGCCAATCATGATGATGGTGATACCGCTCACGGCGTTCTTCACGCCAGCGACGGTAGCGTTCTTGACGTTCATGGCGATGGCGCCAATGGTGACGCTCGCGGTCATGATGGTAACGATAATGGTATGGTGAGGCATTAGCATTTTGAGAAACAGCTAGAACAGACATGCTTCCCACGAGAACTGCCAAAATAGCGGGAGCAAAGCGTTTCATATTTTTACACCCATAGGACTGATATTATTTTCTACCTTGGTAGAAAATAATATCCTAAATTTCCAAAAAGGGCTTAAATAAAAAAACCGCTCTAGTGATTTGCCATGACCTCGATCATTTGCACAAAAGTACAAGCGATCGCATTTTGTGGGTCAAACTTGAGTGCTTGTTGCATTGAAGCGATCGCCAAACGAAAGTTTCCTTGCAATGCCGATAATTTACCAGCTAAGGCGTGGAACTCTGCATGACTGTCATACAAAGCTAAGGCTTGATTGTTGTTCGCTTCTGCCTCTGCATAATGCCCTTGTTGCAATAAATCCAGCGCTTGTCTGTGATACCAGATGGCCTGGTCGTAAAGGCGTATCAAATCAGACAAGTCTGCTTTGCAGCGCCTGCATGTTAGGGAGTGGATTGCAGGACGATAAACTGCTCCACACACAGGACATTTCATGCTTTTTTACTCTTCCTTATTAGTGCTGACGTAGTAAAGAAAATCTGACAATTCTTCTTGCAACTGAGGTAGTTCTGCACTGTCGTCAGCGATAGCATTTTCAATTTGGTCTAACAAGTTTTGCAATTCCTCTGCTTGCTCCTCATCTAGGGTTTGAAGTACTTGTTGAGCGCTGTCTAAAAGCGCTGCCAGTTCTGGAGCAATTTTTACTTCATCGGTTGTGACCTCTGATGATATTTCAATTGTTTCATCACTTTGAAACAATGCTTCTAATTCCGCCCTTGCCTGCTTCAAATCATGGCTGGAAAGTCGCTGTATACTACTATTACTAACTACTAGCGTTCCTTGTTGCCCTTTACCTTTCTCGGTAGTGGTGACAGTGAGAATGCCATTGAGGTCAAAGTCAAAGTGGACCTCCACTTGAATGCTTCCTGCTGGTTTGAGTGGTAAATTTTCAACTTTAAAGGAACCCAAAGGGACGTTTTCTTCAGCGATCGCATTTTCTCCCTGGAAAACTTCGATTTCCACCGCTTCTTGATCGTCCAATAGGGTAGAATAAACCTCAGAGCGCGAAACGGGAACAACGCTATTGCGCGGAATAATTACACTAAAGTATCCTGGCATAATTCCCACAGGTGTATTTACTGCCGCAGCAATGCCTAGGGAATGGGGAATCACATCCACGAGAATGGCATCCACTGATTCACCCACAAGCACCCCAGCTTGCAAAGCTGCTCCTAACGCCACACAAAGGTCAGGTTGAATGCCATCGGTGGGGGTTTGTCCCAGATGCTGCTCTATCATTTGTTGCACTAGAGGAATGCGTGTTGAACCACCGACCAGGATAATCCGGTCAATCTCGTCGGCTTCGAGGTTCGCATCTGCCAGTGCTCGGTCAATTGCCTGTAGGGTTTCTTGTAAGAGTGGGCGAATCAGCTGTTCAAAATCTGCTCGCGCTACTTCTGTCTCTAGATGCAATGCAGTCTTACCCTTACTTCCCAAAAAGGCTTCTCTGACTGTGGCAAAAGCGTGGGAACTCATGTCAATTTTCAACTGCTCTGCTGCTCTGAGTAGACGCGCATGAGTTACTGCATCATCTGGCACATCCATATTATGCTCTTTGCGGAATATACTTGCCAGATGGAGTTGCAAAAGCCTGTCAAAATCATCTCCACCCAAGCGGTTGTTGCCGTGACTAGCTAGTACTTCCGTGACATCACCTGTAATTTCAACTACCGAAACATCAAAAGTACCGCCTCCCAAGTCATAGACCAAAACCCGTTCTGTATCAACTGATCGCAGATCATAAGCTAAAGCCGCCGCCGTTGGTTCGTTGATAATTTGCAGAACCTCAAAACCAGCTATCTCTCCAGCAGTTTTAGTCGCCTGCCTTTGAGCATCTGTAAAGTATGCTGGAACGGTAATCACTGCTTGGGTAACTGGTTCTCTCAAAGCATTCTCAGCCCTTTGTTTGAGAGCGCGGAGAATAATGGCAGAAATTTCATGGGGTAAGTATTCGCGAGTCTCCTCCGAAGTTGCCCCGCCTGCACCTAAATTGGTTTTGTGGTCAGTTCCCATCCACCGCTTAATTGACTTAACGGTGCGCTCAGGAGCAGCTGCATACTGACGGAGTGCTTCTCGCCCCACCAAAACTTTACCCGTATCGCTAAACCCTACACAGGAAGGCAAAATCAGGTCGCCATCTTCTCCTGGCAACACCCGTGCCTGTCCATTGTCCACAATCGCCACTTCGGAATTAGTTGTCCCCAAGTCAATACCAACTGCTCTCATAATTGTTAGTTGTTAGTTGTTA
>CAZZXJ010000671.1:0-3704 GCA_964657905.1 uncultured Stigonema sp. | reverse complement strand
ATCATCGAAAAGCTTGCATCATAAGCTTTTTTAATTTTTAATTTTTAATTCCGCCTTGCGGTACTAGTCCGATTTGACTAGTGAAATTTTTAGTAGGGTGGGCAATGCCCACTATTACCAGGTTTGTTGGGCATTGCTTTATGGGTCGATCATCCTGCCTCCCCTACGTATTTAAGATCCACTACGAAAAATGTGGTTTTGTGAAGGTTAGGCTGATGGCAATAGACCGCAAGAAGTCAGTAAACTGATAGAAGTTGCCCTGCTGTGATGGACTATCCCATAGACCGATGACTCAACAACCTGCTAGAATATGTATACTTGGTGGAGGCTTTGGTGGTCTCTACACTGCCTTGCGTTTGAGCCAATTACCTTGGGAACCTACGCAAAAACCTGAAATAGTTCTGGTAGATCAAAGCGATCGCTTCCTCTTCTCTCCCCTTCTCTACGAACTACTGACAGGCGAACTGCAAACCTGGGAAATTTCACCTCCCTTTGAAGAAATTTTACAAAACACAGGTATCCGTTTTTATCAAGGAGTCGTGACTGGCATTGACATAGACGAGCAACGGGTACACTTACAAGATGGACCAGAAATTTCCTATGACCGATTAGTGTTAGCGCTGGGTGGCGAAACACCACTAGATATAGTGCAAGGAGCAACATCCTACGCTTATGCGTTCCGTAGTCTTACGGATGTTTATCGTTTGGAAGAACGCCTGCGAGTATTGGAAGAATCGGACAAAGATAAAATTCGAGTGGCAATTGTCGGCGCTGGTTACAGCGGTGTAGAGTTAGCTTGCAAACTATCAGACAGACTGGGAGAAAGAGGACGATTCCGGTTAATTGAACTAAGTGATCAAATTTTGCGAACATCCTCTGAGTTCAACCGAGAAGCAGCAAGCAAAGCCTTGGAAGCACGCGGTGTATTTATTGATTTAGAAACGAAGGTAGAATCAATCGAGCAAGACAGGATTTCGTTAGAGTACAAAAATCAGGTAGATACCATTCCCGTGGAGTTGGTAATTTGGACAGTGGGAACGCGGGTAACACCCGTAGTGCGAGCACTCCCTGTTAAGCAAAACCAGCGTGGTCAAATCAGCACTACACCAACTCTGCAAGTTCAAGATCATGCTGAAATATTTGCCTTGGGAGACTTAGCCGATTGCCTAGATGCTGAAGGTAAGCAAGTCCCTACAACGGCACAAGCTGCTTTCCAACAAGCCGATCATACCGCTTGGAACATCTGGGCAACTCTGACTAACCGCCCTTTGCTTCCCTTCCGCTACCAGTACTTAGGTGAAATGATGACATTGGGAACAGACAACGCCACTCTCACGGGTCTAGGCATCAAACTGGATGGTTCATTGGCATACGTCGCCCGTCGTCTTGCCTATCTCTATCGCCTGCCAACTTTAGATCATCGACTGAAAGTTGGTTTTAACTGGCTAGTCCGTCCTATTATAGAAACACTTTCTAAATAGCAATCAGCGCACAAGACGCCCTACGGGCGGCTTCTAACATGCAAGCTGATAGCTGAAAGCTGTAGCTATAGACGCTTATTATGGAACGACCGAAAGTTATTTTTTTAGATGCTGTTGGCACACTCTTCGGCGTTAAAGGCAGTGTGGGTGAAGTTTATAGTGAGATCGCGCAGGAGTTTGGCGTCGAAGTTTCAGCCGACACTTTGAATAAAACGTTTATCCAAAGCTTTAAAGCAGCGCCGCCGCCAATATTTCTTCATGTAGAACAGCAAGATATTCCCCAGTTCGAGTTTGAGTGGTGGTATGACGTCGTTGTTAAGACCTTTGAACAAGCAGGCGTTCTCAAGCAGTTTTCCGACTTTTCTACCTTTTTTAGTGAAGTCTATATTCACTTTGGTACTGCTGAACCATGGTTTGTTTATCCAGATGTCCTAGCAGCTTTAGCAAATTGGCGGCGCATGGGAATTGAACTAGGGGTGTTGTCTAATTTCGATTCTCGTATCTACTCCGTATTACCATCTCTGGAACTGAGAGAGTTTTTCGAGTCTGTCACCATTTCCACCCAAGCAGGCGCTGCTAAACCTGATCCTAAAATTTTTGCTATTGCCTTGGAAAAACACAAATGTCCACCTGAGGCGGCATGGCACATCGGCGATAGCATTAACGAAGACTATAAAGGAGCTAAGGCCGCTGGACTGAGAGGTATTTGGATCAACCGTAGTCAATAACAGCTAGATCAACCAAAGAACCAAACAGTAGCAGCAACGTCACAGAGGAGTCAGGAGTCAGAAGGCTTCTTCAATCTGACTCCCCAAACTTCTAACATATAAAATTATGAATTACTAGCACTTGCTCTCCAGCAGGAATTAATGTTTGACCTACTGGTAAAACAGCTAAACTGTTGGTTAAAGCTAGATTAATTAAATTGCCGGAACTGTGACTACCGCAAGCTATCTGAAATTCGTAACCGCCCTCTCTACTCAAAAACATCTGACCCCAAAGGTAAGTTTCGCGTTTGCCGTCTGCCCGCAGTTCATGACGCGATCGCGCCTTGACAAACCTTGGTTCCCAGCCTTCAGCCAGTCCAGCTCGTTTTTTGATTGCTGGTTGCACAAACCGCCAAAAAGTCACTAAGGCAGCGACAGGATTTCCTGGTAACCCAAAGTATAACGGGGAATGACCAATCCGTAGGGGCGGGGTCCCCCCGCCCTCAGAGGAATCAGGAGTGGGAAATGTTGCAACAGTCAAGGGTTTACCTGGTTTGATCGCAACGGCACGAATATGAATTTCCCCTCCTAGTGACTCTAAAATTTGCTCAACGTAGTCATAATCTCCTACCGAAACCCCTCCGGAAGAAATAACTATATCGGCATTGGCGATCGCGTAGGCAACAGCTTGCTCAAGGGCAAGTGGTTCATCTTTAACAATTCCTAACATTAACGGTTCTGCCCCACTCTGTCTCACCACAACTGCCAGTGCATACTGATTTGAATCCACAATTTGCCCTGGTTGCAACGGTTGTTCAAGCGATCTCAGTTCGTCGCCTGTGGATAAAATCGCGACAATAGGTCTACGAAAAACTTCTAGTTGCGTACACTGAGCAGCAGCTAATACAGCAATTTCTGGGGCATTCAATATAATCCCTGTGGGTAGTAATTGCGTCCCTGCTTGGTAGTACGAAGCACGATGTCTGACAAATTCTTGTGGTTTTGAGACTCGGAAGATGAAGACGCGGTTTTCCTCCCGGCGTGTCACCTCCTGCATAACCACCGTATCTGCACCTACTGGCATCACCGCACCCGTCAAAATCCGCGCTGCTTGCCCCTGTTGAATGGTAGATTGGGGCTGGTAACCTGCCTTAATTTCCTCGACAATTTCCAAAACTGCTGGATTTTCTGCGCTACAGTATTGTACGTCTTCATAACGCACTGCGTAGCCATCCATTGCTGAATTATCCCAATGGGGAAAGTCTAATTTACTTGTGACGGGGGAAGCTAGAATGCGACCGTCTGCTGCTAACAAATCTACAACTTCTGTATCTCGCGGTTGCACCAAATTTAAAATAATTGCTTCTGCATCGTTAACTGACAGCATAGTTTGTACCGTGTGGAATCCTGTACTCAGCCCATAACCTCCAATGAGTGACATGAAGGTTGACATGATTAACATTAAACTCATCCCACCCCTAAAAGGAGTGGGATTTCGTGGGCATGGGGCATGGGG